>CAJCHO010000001.1 GCA_903970145.1 Mycobacteriaceae bacterium
AGGTGCTTGCTCACCGCCGGTAGGGACATCGCCAGCGGCTCGGCCAGTTCACCAACGCTCGCCTCCCCTTGCCCAAGGCGCGAGAGCATCGCGCGTCGTGCCGGATGGGCGAGTGCCGAAAAGACCGCGTCAAGGCGAGATTCGTATTTAACCATATGGTTAATTATACACCGAACCCACGCCACCGCAAGCAGTGTCCGTCGTGTTCAGGGCGGCGGTCGAACTGACGCAAATGCGCCCTCTCAGACCTTCGCGGGATTCCTGATTTCGAGGCCCGGTGAACGAGCCTGGTAGCCGGCTTCAGACGACGATCGTCCGAGCGCCGAAGACCGCAAGCGTCCGGCTAAATATAGCGCGCGACGGGCAGCACGCTCAGGCGTCCTGTACCGTCCTCGACTGCACAGGCAATCCCATGCTCGAGCAGCACGTGGGCAGCGGCATCCCGGTAGCCGTCGACCAGATCAAACCGGTGATCGCGGGCCGCCGCTCTCAGCCAGATCTCGTTAACAAGCGCTGCGTTGTGAAGCTGCTCTTCCGTGCGCGAAGCCATCAGATCGCGCATCTCCTGCAACATCTCCGCGGAATACCGTGGCTCGACACTCTGGATGGCGCTGGGTTTGGAGATCACGAAGGTGCGATCTCTCGCGGCGAGCGCGGTCTCGCGGACCTGCTTCTGGCCGGCTTCATCATCCGCAACACCTGCCTGCGCCTCCAGAGCGTGCATCAGTTCTGGAGCGGGCAGGCAGACTTCGTGCCGGCTACCTGTTTCGGATTGCTGAATGCTGACCAGAATGTAGTTGCGCGACTTCTTCAAGTCGGCGATCGCAACCCGAAACATTTCCTTCGAGTATCCGGAAGACTGGGAATTGCCCACCAGTGCCATCAGGGAGAGCACCGCCAGAAACAGACACACAACGATATTTCGCATGGGCTCTTATTTTTGCAGCAGGAGGAAGATACAACGGCGGGGGCGGAACCGTGCCACCACTCAATTCTAGTTTCTATTATGCGAATTGATTGGTTACCTTGATTACATAAGGCCGGCAAATAATAGTCCGAATGATTTGATTCGGATTGCCTAGTCGACTCAATCGTCCAGACAGGCACTAAGCCAGCGCGGCTTTTCTCTCTCGCGCCGGGGGCGGCCCTATAGGACACACGAGCAGCCGAAAAGGCAGCTCAGCGACCACGATTAATCTACTGGAGAGGAAAAGCCCATAAGACCGGCACGATCGTGCTTAAATCTCGCCCACAAAACGGATCTGTGCGTCCGTTGCTGCACGCGCGCCATGGGCTTCGTCGAGATTCTTGCGAACAAAATTCATGCCGAGATCGACGCTCGTAAACCACTGATGCGGAACGTTTAGTCGGCTGTAGAGCTCGTCGAGTTTGGGAACGCGCTCGAGCAGTCCCACGCAATCAGGGGCGGCGACATAAGCTATGGCGGCGGGCTGGGCCTGCTCGCCCGTGTGTCTTGAGCGCGCCTCGTAGCCCTCCTGGTCGAGCAGCATGGACTCTAGGTAGTGAACCACAACGCCAAAGGGATGGTCGGCGATCCCGGCGATATATTTCGCGCGAACCTCGAAATACGCTTCAACCATGTCGCGGTTCAGGGGCCCGCGGATCTGAAGAAACAGGATATCCCCCATGGTCCAGGCCGTGAGGTTCCCCTTGATGCTGCGCTCGCCTGACGGCTTGAAATCCCCCATCCCAATCTCCGGTCCGATGTGCGCCCTTCCCCGAACGCAGCGGCCAACACCATCGCGTAGTGTACTGGTCGGCGACGCGAGTGGTAATTTCGTGGCAGGTGGCTTTTACCTAAGCTCGGTCGCTCGCCTCGGGCTCGGGCATACTGGGGGCCCAGCGCCCACTGCCGATGAGGCCATCGGGCGGCGCGGGACCCGAGACTATCAACCTGCCAAGCTCCGCCCATGAGATTTGACGGCTCCCACAGTCCACGGCGCATCGTCTGCCTGACCGAAGAGACCACCGAATGGCTCTATCTTCTGGGCGAAGAGGATCGCATCGTCGGAATATCCGGGTATACCGTTCGACCGCCGCGCGCCCGCCAGGACAAGCCCCGAGTGAGCGCATTTCTGTCCGCCAAGATCGATCGCATTATTGATCTGCGCCCGGACTGTGTATTCGGCTTTTCCGACCTGCAGGCGGACATTGCCGCCGAGCTGATTCGCCGCGGCATTCAGGTGACGGTCTTTAATCAGCGAAGTATCGAGGAGATTTTCTCGATGCTCTTTCAGGTCGCCGCAATGGTCGGCCAGGCCGAGCGTGGCAGCGCCCTGCTCGACTCGTTTCGCGAACGCCTTGCTCGGATCGAAGCCGTCGGTCGCGGACTCGCGCGTCGCCCGCGTATTTATTTCGAAGAATGGGACACGCCCCACATCAGTGCGATTCGCTGGGTCTCGGAGCTGATTGCGCTCGCGGGCGGCGACGACTGTTTTCCCGAGCTGGCAGTCCAGAGTCTGGGCAAGAATCGGATCATTGACGACCCAGCCCGGATTGTCGCGCGCAATCCGGACATCATCATCGGTTCCTGGTGCGGCAAGAAGTTCCGACCCGAGCAGGTAGCGGCACGCGCTGGATGGCAGGAGATCTGTGCGGTGCGCGAGGGGCAGCTTTTCGAGATCAAGTCCTCGGCGATCCTGCAGCCGGGGCCCGCCGCCTTGACCGATGGGCTCGATCAGTTGCACCGGATCGTTCTGAACTGGGACCAAAGAGAGCGCCCATGAAGTCTGTCGGGGGGCAGTCGTTTTCGCCAGACCTTCTGCGCCAGTGGCCGCACTGTAAATGCCGGCAGATTTGCAATCCCTGAATTCCAACATTGACGTGGCGTCAAGCTGCGACGCGCTTCCCCGAGAGGCCCGGTAGGATTAAAGTCTGCCGAATCAGCTTGAGGCGGGACTTGGTTTGGAGCCTCAAGAATTCGCAGCACGTGCCAGGGGCCCTACCCGACCGCCAGGGAGCCAGATCGATGCGCGAGCTTGTGACCGGAATCCGTCGCGCGATCCTCGCACCTGCTCTGGGTGCGCTCCTCGTTTGTACGAACGCCGCCGCGGTACCAGATTCGATCACAGTCCTCACTGAGGACAACGTCACCGGGCTCATGGGACGGGCGCAGGGTCGCACCGTAAACAACTGGGCCGATCTGGTGTGCGCAGTCGCGCGCCGCGCCCAGATTGACTGCACCATCCAGGTCTTGCCCTGGGCGCGGGTTCTCAAGCTCAGCGAAGTTACGCCGGATGTCGTGGTCGCACCGATCGCGCGGACTCCCGAGCGTGAGACCTCGTTCATCTGGGGCGGTCGCGGCGCGGTTCTGCACCAGGGCTTGTACGCTTTCAGGCAGCGTAACCTGCCGCCCGTCAGGACGATCGCGGACCTGAAGAACCTGCGCATCGGGGTGATCCGCGACGACTACCGGGCGACTTACCTTCAATCCCTCGGTCTCACCGAGGGCAGTCCCGGACTTGACAGCTCCAACACGCTCGAAGCCGTGATACGCAAACTCGAGGCCGACCGGATCGATGTCTTTCCGGTCTCTGAAGGAGTGCTCCCGCAGGTGTGCGCGAACTTCCAGATCGACTGCAAGGAGCTGGTACTGATCTATCCGCTGGATCAGCTTACGCGGGACGTTTATTTCGCCTTCAGCAAGAACACCAACCCGGTGCTGGTCGAGCGCATGATGCACGCGTGGGGTGAGATGAACGCTGACGGCACCACCGAGCGCGAGTTCGGCTCGATCATCAATCCGCGCCGTTGAGCGCGGCACCGGCCACCCTCGGTAGCAGCAGCTCGAAGCGGGCGCCCTCTTTCAGCTTTGAACTCACTTGAATGCGGCCCCCGAGCACCGTGGTGGTGAGGTTATAGGTAATGTGCATACCCAGGCCGCTACCACCCTTGCCAAGTTTGGTTGTAAAAAAGGGATCGAAAATGTGGCGCACGACCTCAGCGTTCATACCCACCCCATCGTCCGCATAGACGATCTCGACAGCATCGGGCCCCCTTAGGTGGGCGCTCAGTTCTATGCTCCCGCGCTCCCTCCCCTCGAAGCCGTGAATGATGGAGTTGTTGACGAGGTTGATGACGATGCGCGACAAGGGCCCGGGGTAACTGTCCATCTCGATGTCGTCCGGTACGTCTATGTGGACGGTGATGGGACGGGTCTTTAGCGTCGGCCCGATCGCGCTCATCGCTTCGCCAATGACCGCAGCGAGCCGAAATGTGCGGCGCTGATCGGAGGTCTGGTCGGAGGCGAGCTGCTTGAAATTTCGTATCAGATCGACCGTTCGGTCGAGGTTCGCCAGCAAGACCGACATCCCCTCGATCGTCTCGCTGAAAAACTGGTCGAGTGCCGAGCGCGTTACCTTGATCTTGACCTGTTGCGCAAATTCGAGGGCTTTTTCGCGCACCGTGCTGGCAACCAGAAGCGCATTGCCAACCGGTGTGTTCATCTCGTGGGAAATGCCCGCGACTAGCGAACCCAGACTGGCCAGCTTTTCACTTTGTACGAGATCGTGGCGTGCCCGATTCAGGCTTGCCAGCGACTCGGTCAGATGTGCGTTGGCCGCATGCAGTTCAGTCGTTCGCTCGGCAACGCGCTGCTCAAGCGTCGAATTGAGCCTGCGCAGTTCTGCCTCAGAGGCAGCCAGCGCCTCTTCGGTCTTCTTGCGTGCCGTGACGTCCTTGACTACCCCCATCATCACCAACGCTCTTCCCGAGCGTTCATCGAACTCCGCCATGCCATAGGTCTCAAGCCAATGGATGCTGCCATCGCGCCACACGACCCGCTCGAGTTGCTGATAGGTCGGTCGAATTCCCTTCATGCACTCGATCATCGTGTTGCGCGCCATCGCCTGGTCGTCCGGGTGTACGAATGGCAGGTACTCCCGAAACCCCGCCGAAAAACTCCCTGGGGATAAGCCAACCAGTGGACTCAGATCACCGAACCAGCGCGTACGATTCGAGGCGATGTCCCACATCCAGGTTACAAGACCAAGCGCGTCCTGCGACAGCAGCACGTGACGCATGCTGAGCTTGAGGGCCTGCTCGTCGGCACGGCCTGCGGTGATATCGGAACCTGAATCCAATGGCGCCCATCCGGATCGGACTGGGCCGGTGAGACCGGCCTGGGGAACTGACGTGATTGCCCCACTGATGCATCGAGAACCTGGGGCTTGACTCTGACTAGCTGTTCGACAAAGCGCATTATCCTAGCGCCTCGCAAAAAAAGGGAAAAAATGAATCGTCCCGGATGCCCGGGCCCTCGGGAAAGCGAGGAATCGTGCCATCGGCAATGATGCGGTGCAGTGTCGCTTGACTGCTCCCTGACGCATGAGGCACACCCGACCTACCGGAGGTACACTCGGCGGCGATGCCTGACTCAAAAACACCGGCTCGCAGCATGCCCGCGAGCCAGCACACCGCCTGATGGCCCCGACTTGACCACTCCGACCCCAGCAAACTTCCCCTCGATCCATGTGGCACTCAAGATCATCGCTACCGCGGTGATCCTGGCATTGCTTTACTTCGGACGCGACGTACTCATTCCGCTGACGCTTGCGGTGATTCTGAGCCTGCTCTTGGCACCCTTCGCGCGTCGTCTGCGTCAGATCGGCATCCCTCATACGGCCTCGGTGCTGCTCGCGGTGATGGCGCTTGCCATCGCGGTACTGCTGCTCGCGGCCGTCATTGCCTCGCAGGTGGTGCGCATCGCCGCAAGTCTGCCCGAATACGAGGCGACCATCCGCGAAAAAGTCACCACGGTCAGCGATCTTACGCAAAGCCAGCTCAATGCAGTGCATGAACAGCTCGATAGCGTGGTAACGCGCTTTGCCAGACCCGATTTGCGCCAGCCGCAGCGCAAGCTGACCGGTCAGCCCCTGGCAAGCGATCCGCATGCCGTGGTGCCCGTGGAAGTCCGCCCGGCTCCCCCGACCGCCTTTGACCTGGTACAGCGCATATTCAAGTCCGTCTGGGTTCCGCTTGAGACAACCACCATCGTACTGATCGTGCTGGTATTCGTCCTGTTAGAGCACGAGGCGCTGCGAGACCGACTGATCCGGCTGGCTGGCAGCACCGACCTGCGCGCCACGACCAACGCGATCAACGATGCTGGAGAGCGCCTCTCGCGATACTTCGTGTCGCAGTTCGCAGTCAATTTCGCGGTCGGTTCGGCGATCGGAATTGGCCTGCTTCTGATCGGCCTGCCACACGTGGTGCTGTGGGCGGCGCTGGCCGCAGTGCTGCGCTTTGTTCCCTATGTCGGGGTATGGCTGTCGGCCGCACTCGCGGCAGCGCTGGCGGCCGCTGTTGATCCGGGATGGTCGCTGATGGTGATGACGATTGGCCTATTCGCCGGAGTCGAGCTGATCGCAGGCCAACTGGTCGAGCCGCAGCTGTTTGGTCATAGCACGGGCCTGTCGCCGCTTTCGGTCGTCATCGCGGCAATTTTCTGGAGCTGGATCTGGGGGCCCATCGGCCTGATCGTCTCGACACCGCTCACTTTATGCCTGGTCGTCGCGGGCCGGCATGTCAAGGCTCTGGCGGTGTTCGACATCCTGCTTGGCGACACCCCGGCATTGACCATGCCGCAACGATTCTATCAACGTGCGCTGTCGGGCGACTCTGCGGAGATTATCAGCGGCGCACGACAATACCTAAGGCGCCGCTCCTTTGCGACCTACTGCGATTCGATTTTCCTGCCGGCGCTCCTCTTAGCGCGGCTTGACTTCGAGGCCGGCACGATTCGGGAAGACCAGCAAATCAGGATTCGCAGTACCGTGATGGAGGTAATCGAGGCCTTGGGTAGCGAAACGCGCAAGCCGCCAGCGCGCAAGCGCCGCGAATCGGTGCTGGAGTTACCCAACCTCGGACAGCAGTTGCGCCACGCCCGGGAGCGCGCCACGGGACCCTGGCAGGGGCCGCTTAGTGTGCCCGCCGGCTCGGTGATCATCTGTATCGGACTTGGCGCGACCGCAGATGACCTGATGACCGAGATTCTGGTGCGCGTGCTGCGCGACCAGGCCATAGACGCGCGCCACCTTTCCATCGACGACCTCACTTCCGGTCCCACTCCGGGCGCGTCGCAAGAAAGCGTCTCTATGGTCTGGGTGGTGAGCGCGGATCCGATCGCCTACGAAACCCGCGGCGACCTGGTGCGCAATGAAGTCACCCGGCGTTTTCCTGCGGCGCGTGCGCTCGAGCTGTTCCTGCCAAGACGCATTGGCGAGGAGGCGGAAGTCGATCCGGCAAATGCCAGGGCAGAGTCCAACGTGACATCCTTTGCCGAGGCGGCGCAGATCTGTCTGGACTGGCAGGGGCGTGGCACGAAAACGGACGCGTCTACGGGCATCTAGCCGGCCCTCTCGAGCGGCCCTTTGCCACGGCTTGTGGCGCGCCCGATCTTCATCTAAGCCTCTGATTTCATTGGCTTCAGGCACCCGCTTCCCGGGCTCGGCGCTAGGCATTGGCGAGGCGCCCGTGGCATCTCTGCCAAGCATTCACAATCCCAACCGACAAGTACCCCCAACTTCGCTTAATATCGCTTTCGCCGAGTTGCCACAGGAAGCCGCGCTCGGGGCCCCGGTAGTGCGCTCATCAGGCACGAGCTGCGGTCAGGCAGGCACCAGAGCGAGCGGACAACGCCCACCCGCCCCATCGTGCGAGTCGTTGCTGCGTTCAAAGAGAGTCCGCGTGCCACATTTCATGAGCGATTTGCGCCAACGCCTCACCCGGCTGTTGCGCGAACTCGCGTCGTGCTGGCGCGATCCTGACGCGAGCCCCGAGCTCGCCGCCCAATACCGCGGTCGCCAATTCCAAGCGGTCCTCGGCCAACTCCATCTGGCCGGGATCGGCAGCGTCGTGACGGCCGTCACGTTCGCCTTCGTCTTCTGGGACAAGGCCGGCCATGCCCAACTCGTGGTCTGGACGGTGGCACTTGCCGCAATTGCACTTTTCAATGAGAGCCTGTCGCGGCAGCACCGCTCGGATGACCCCCACGCAACAGCTTCGGTGCGCGCGACCTGGTTGCTCACCCTGGACCTCTCGATCGCGGCGCTGCTCTACTGCCTGATGGCCATCTATCTGTTTGACCGGGTCGATGAGCATGGGCGTCTGATCGTCATAGCGGTAGTAGCCGCCTTCATAGCAACCGGCAGCTGGATGTATTCCTGCCTGCCGCAGGCGGGCGTCACCTGGGCGGTAGTACTGTGCGTCGGTCCGGCCCTGGGTCTGGTCGCCAATTACGGCTCCAAGTACATCTATCTTGTCGCGCTCCAGGGATTTTTCTGCATCGTGATGGTTGTCGCCATCCTCTCGACGTCGCGCATTTTCATGGCACGCATCCGTGCCGAGACCGAGGCCGCGAGACAGGCCCAGCTGGTCGATCTGCTCTTGCGCGACTTTGAGGAAAGCGCTAGCGATTGGCTTTGGGAAATCGATGCGGGCGGCCGCCTGCGACATGCGTCGGCACGCCTCGGGGAAGCGATCGGCATGGACCCGGCACAGCTGCCCCAGCAAAGCCTGATTGATTTGATCGGCTCGACCTACGGGGCCGACAGCGGTGCCGACCGCGAGATGCTGACAGCATTTGAACGCTTGTTGCAGGCGCAGGCGCCATTTCGCGACGCCGTCGTGCCGGTGATGGTCCTCGACGAACGCCGCTGGTGGTCGATGACCGCCAAGCCGCTACTGGATGCGAATGGCCGCTTCGAGGGTTGGCGCGGTGTCGGCTCTGACATTACGGCGGCACGCCTGCGCGAGCTGCAAATCACCCGTCTGGCCAACACCGACACGCTGACCGGACTGAGCAATCGTCACCAGTTCAGCAATGCCCTCGAACAATACTTCGATGACCATGGGGCGCTGCGGCCATGCGCGCTGTTTCTGATTGACCTCGATAACTTCAAGACAATCAATGACTCGCTGGGCCACTCGGCGGGCGACCTGCTCTTGCAGGAAGTGGCGCGCCGGCTGGCCGCCGTGAGTGCGCCTGACGAGTTGCTAACGCGCCTGGGCGGGGACGAGTTCGCCATCATCGTGCCGCGCGAGCTCAGTCATGACGACGCGCAGCTCTATGGGGACCGACTGTTGAGCAGTCTCGGCCAGGCCTGGGAGATAGACGGCCATAGCGTGATGGTTCGCGCGAGCATAGGAGTCGCATTCGCTCCACGGGACGCAAGCGATGCCACCGAATTGCTCAAGGTCTGCGATATGGCTCTCTATGCCGCCAAGGCGGCCGGACGTCAGACGCTGCGCTTTTACGAGTCGCACATGGACGCACAATCGCGCCTGAAGCTGTCGATTCTGAGCGACCTTGGGGAAGGTCTTCGGCGCGCGGAGTTTTTCCTCGAGTACCAGCCGCAAATCGAGCTCGCCAGCGGCAAGCTGGTTGGCTTCGAGGCCCTGGTGCGCTGGCGCCACCCGCGACGCGGGGTTATCTCACCCCTGGAGTTCATCCCGATTGCCGAAGAAAGCGGCCTGATCCTGGGTCTGGGTGATTGGGTCATGCGCCAGGCTTGCGAGCACGCGCGTTTCTGGCCCGAGAACCTGCGCATTTCGGTGAATGTGTCGGCCGCCCAGTTCACCAATTCGGACGTGCTCGGCCTGATCGATGAGGTGTTGAACCAGACCGGGATGGGCAGCAATCGCCTGGAGATCGAGATCACCGAATCGGTCATGATGCAGCACAATGACCGCGCGCTACACGCCTTGCGCAGCCTGCGCAAGCAGGGAGTGCGCATCGCTCTGGACGACTTTGGGACCGGCTATTCCTCTCTATCCTATCTGCGCAACTTCCCGCTCGACAAACTCAAGATCGACCGCTCCTTCATCGTCAATCTGGATGACCGCAGTCCGGATATAAACTCCAGTGCAATCGTGCAATCGATTATCCAGTTGGCCAGCGCCCTGCATCTGGAGACGACCGCCGAGGGAGTCGAGACGGTCGGGCAGCGCGAGACGCTGCGACGCGCCGGCTGCAAGCAGGCCCAGGGCGCGCTGATCGCAGCGCCCATGGATTCCGTCCATGCGGCCAGCTTCATTCGCGAATGGTCGCGAGCCAGCGCCTAGGACAACTCAGCGATCGCAGCGGGCCGTGCGCGCGGCCTGGCTCTCAGCTGCCTGGTTTATTTGGCTTACGCGGCTTGCTGCGTCGCTCGCCGTCCGGGGCAACCCCCATCGTGGCAGCGTCAAACAGCGCCAGTCGATCCGCATAGTGATGATCGATGCGCCATTCGCGCAGGAGCTCGATCGCGAGCGCGAAACTGCGGTAATCGAGTCGATATAGATCCGCCAGGGCAAATTCGCGCTCCTCTCCGAGTGATTCGACCAGACCACGAAAAACCCGCGCGGCTTCCTCCTGGGGACTTTCGATCAGGTAGCCGCGAACTTTCTTAATGGCCTTCATTGCGGATCGGTTACTCGCAGGTGTCGAGAGATGACGCGGGAGATCTGCCGTCCTGTGTCAATGGCGCAGGACCTGGCAATCCTACCCTGAACTGGGCGCTTGGTGATTTCGGGTTTTTGACGATTTCACGACATCCCGTTCGGAGCGGCCTCCCGACCCGCGCCAGACGGGGAGCTTGCAGTGCAGCTGTGGCGGTGAGAATTCGTGACAGCCAAAAAGGGCCTGAGTGAGGATTTTTTCGCGCTGACACGGCACACTCGGCCCCTTTGCGAACCCACTCTGGCGATCCCGGATCGTACCCTGTCCCTTGAGACCTTTCTTCCTCGATCGCAAGAAATCCCCTGCGCAACAGCGCGCCGGAGCCTCGGCCACCCGCTGCGCGGCCCTCGCTGCACTGGGCGGTCTCGGCGCGAGCCTGATCGCTGTCGGCACGGCCTTCGGCCAGACCTCGGCAAGTCCTCCGAGTGCTCCCGTCGCACCGGCACCGCCATCGGCGCCACCGACGGGTCCCACGCAGACGCAGCAAGCCCCCGATGTTCCCCAGGAAAAAGTCGAGGTCTTTGGGGTCAAGTCCGACACCCAGCAGCGGCGCGAGTCGACAGCCGCCAAGATCGTCATCGGCCGCGAAGAGATCGAGCGCTACGGTGACTCGACCCTCGATGAGGTGCTCAAGCGCCTGCCCAGCATCTCGATCCAGGGTCGCACGCGGCGCGGGGGCAATATCGTCATGCGCGGCATGGGCGCCGGTTATACACAGATACTGATCAATGGCGAGCGCATACCACCGGGCTTCTCAATCGACCAGATCATGCCCGATCAGGTCGAGCGCATCGAGATCTATCGCGCGCCAACCGCCGAAACCGGCACGCGCGCCATAGCCGGTACCATCAATATCGTGCTGCGCGAGGCATTGCGGCGCTACATCAACGAGGTGCGGCTGCAATTGGGCGATGAGGCAGGACGCGGCCAGACCAATTTTTCCTGGATCCGCAATGACGTGATGGGCGAGCGCAGTACCTACAATGTGACGCTCTCTTTCGCCCAGGTGGATTTCTTCACACCGCTGCTCACTCAGCGGATCTTTACCCAGATCGGCAGCCAGCAGACTCTGCTGGATCAGAACATAAACACCGACGAGATCGATAGACGCGACAACCTGCATTTCACTTCGCGTTTTCAGTGGCACCTCGAGTCGGGCGATCAGCTCGTCATACAGCCATTTTTTACCCTCTCCAAGACCCAGACCCAGATCTCCGGCACGCTGGATCAGACCGCGGGACTTGAACCCGAGCCCTACGCCACGAGTTTGAGCGATGGTGGCGCACACTCGGCCCTGGCACGCGTTCAGGCACAGCTGACCCATCAGCTTGGCGACGGCGACAAGGTCGAAATCCACGGCTCGATCGGTGGTTTTTCATCGGACACTGACGCCCTGCTCGACGAGACTGCCTCCAACGGCGCAATCGTGCTGCGCCAGGCATCAGAGACCGATATCTCGGATCTGTCCTGGACGACGACCGGCAAACTCACCTATCACATTGGGGGTGGTCACGATCTGGTGACCGGCTTGGAAGCCGAGGGGATCAATCGCTCCGAAAATGCCTCGACGATCCAGAACGGCGAGCAGATCCTGACCGGCTTCGGGGAGAATATCTCGGCATCGGTGCTGCGCACTGCGGCCTACATCCAGGATGACTGGTCGCCCGCGCCCCACTGGGCAGCCGAGGTCGGTCTGCGCTGGGAAGGCATTACGACCCAGAGCGACGAGCGCGCACAGCAGGTTAGCAACATCAGCGATGTGCTCGACCCCATCGCGCATGCCGTCTGGCGTTTTGATGAGCCCGATCGCGACCAGTTGCGCATCAGCCTCACAACCAGCTATCGCGCCCCGAGCCTGAACAGCCTGATCGGTCTGCCCACGGTCAACACCCTGTATCCGGTGAGTGGGGGCAACGTCGAGTCCGCCCCCGATACAGTGGGAAATCCGCATTTAAAACCCGAACTCGCGCGGGGTATCGACGTTGCGCTCGAACACTATGACTTCAAGGACGGGGTGATGTCGATCAGCGTCTTTGATAGACAGATCCACGACATGATTCGCAACAACACCTTCCTCGAAGCGGTGCCCTACTCGCCGGTTGAGCGCTGGGTCTCGGAGCCAGTCAACTTCGCCGACGCGAGCACCCAGGGCATCGAGATGGACGCCAAGTTCAGACTCGACAGCGTCATCAAGGACGCGATACCGCTGCTGCTCAATGCCAACGCCAGCATCTATCACTCGACAGTGGCGGGAGTGCTTGGTCCCTACAATCACATCAACCAGCAACCGCGCGCCCAGGCCAACCTGGGTGCCGACTATACCTTCCACAGTGCACCGGTCGAGATTGGCGCCAACGTCAGCTGGATACCGCCCTACACCATCACGACCCTCAATACGCTCAGCACTTACTACGGCCTCAAGCGCCAGATCGATACCTACGCCTTGTGGACGCTCAGCCCGGAACTCAAAATCCGCTTTTCGATCACCAACGCGCTACCGGTCGATTTCGTCAATGACGCGACCACCACCCAAGGCAGCGAACTGCAGCGGGTACTGACCAGCGGCCGCACTACCACGCTCTACGGAGTGCGCATGGAGTGGAAAATCTAGCGACGCGCGCTGGCCCCTAGGCAGAGCGTTGGGCGCTGATGATGGCCCGGCGAATCGATGCCTGGGGCGCCTGATCGTCCAGGCGCACATGGCCGTCTGCAGCGACAATGCCGAGCCTGTCCCACAGGGCGTCCAGGTCCGGGCTCATGGGAGCCTGCCCCATCTGCAGGTAGAGCCTCTTTAACACGGTACTACCGGTGCCGGCGTCGCCCACCGTGACAAAGCGCTCCATGCTCCAGTCAGCGCGATTGCCGCCGGACTCCCTGCTGATCGCGCGCAGGGCCTGCTGCAAACCGGCCCGATTGGCCGTCGCCTCGCGGATGGCAACGTCGGCAAGCAGACAATAGAGGGCCCCGCCCCAGTAGGTTCGGCCCCAGGTATGCGTGCGATCGAGCCCTGCATCACCCGCCTGTGGCAAGCCACGACTCATGCCGCCGACAAACTCGGCCCAGGTTGCCTCCTCAGAGCGCTCGCCCGATTGCACGCGCGCGATTGGCTCGACGTAGCTCGCGCAACCTTCCTGCATCCACAGGTGCTGACTGGGCATGCTGGGCAGACAGGTGTGAACCAGTTCGTGGATCAGCACCCAATCGTCGTCGAGCTTTTCAATGGGAGTATCGCGGCCCAGGCGCACGCGCACGATCGATCCGGCGTAACCCCAGGAAGTACCGCCGCCCACTCCCTGACCATCGCGCCACTGGATCAGTAGCCCAACCCGCGCGTAGGGCAATCTACCGAAATAGGAATTGATGGCTGTGAGCGCACGATGCACCCAGTTCAAGGCTCTGGCGCGCGAGGCATCGCTCGCGTCGCCATCGAAGACGACCGAGACGGTAGTTCCCTCGGAGCTGATCTCGAGCGCACTCAGGCTGCGCAGACGCTGGTAGATCTCGTCGCCCTCGTCGTCGGCATGCACGACTCCGATCAACAGCAGCGCGCTGGCGGCGAGGGAGTGCAGTGTGAGGCGGCGAGTCAGGCAGGTCATCTGGGCATTGGGTAGGCGTTGCAGGCAGGGCCAGGCAGGATTGCGGCCAACGGCTCATACTGGCGGCACTAGAATAGGTTGCGCGCTGCCATCCGTCCATAGACTTCGGACGCGGTGGCAAGCGTGCTCACGTGATACTGGAGGAATCGCAAACATGCGCATCTTGGTGGTGGGCGCCGGTGCTACCGGTGGTTATTTTGGCGGCCGCCTGCTACAGGCAGGTCGCGACGTGACTTTCCTGGTGCGCGCGCGGCGCGCCGACCAGCTAAAGCGTGACGGACTGGTGATAAAAACACCCAGCGAGCTGATTACCCTGGGCGAACCGAAAACCGTGCTGGCCGAGAATCTGCACGAGCCCTACGATCTGATCATCCTCAGCTGCAAGTCCTACGACCTCGAAAACGCCATGGAATCCTTTGCGCCCGCGGTCGGTGCCACCAGCGCGATCATCCCGCTCCTCAATGGCATGCGCCACCTCGACGTCCTCGATGCACGATTTGGAGCGGCGCACGTTCTGGGCGGTCGCTGCCTGGTCTCCAGTACGCTGGACGACGAGGGTCGCATCGTGCAGTTCATCCCGATGCATACCCTGACCTACGGCGAGCGCGACGGCAGCGCTTCCGAGCGCATGCGCACCATCGAGGCCGAATTCAGCGGCGCCGGATTCGACCAGATTGCGAGCCGCGAGATTGTCCAGGACATGTGGGAAAAGTGGGTCGGGCTGGGAACGCTCGCCGGTGCAACCTGCCTGATGCGCGCCTCGATCGGCGAAATCCTCAGTACCAGACTTGGCGCGGCGGTGATCGACGGGATTTTTGCCGAGTGCAGCGCGATCGCCGCTGCAAAAGGACATGCCCCACGGCCTGCATTCGTCGCCCAGATGCAGGCCTCGCTATCGGACAGGAACTCGGCCCTGACGGCTTCGATGTTGCGCGATATTGAACGCAAGAGCGCGATCGAGGCCGACCAGATCGTTGGTGGCCTGGTTGAGATCGCAAGCCAGCTTGGTATGAAGCACGACGCCACGTCACTCTTGGCACTGGCCTACACCCACCTGAAAGCCTACGAGGCACGGCGTTCCCGCTAGGGCGCAAGAATCATCAATTCTGCCGAGATCTCTCCATCGGGATACTTGCGCGCGCATCGGCGCAGGTGCACTCTTGCACTTCCTTAACTGGCCTGAGAGTCAGAAAGGTGCCCGGGACCAGAAAGTTAAATCCATTCCGCCCTGCTGTACGTAATACCCCGGGAGCGTGTAAGGAAAGTCATCGCTCATACGACCGATGGCCGCCTGGTTGATTTTGCGCCGAGTCTTTGCGATCGGTGCTGGGTCGATCCGGCACCACTGTTCAGTGAACCACTATAGAGGAGCTCGATCATGATGAACGTCAAGTCTGGTGTTGCAATTGCTACTGCCGCCGCCGCCCTGTTCGCAATGGGTGCTACCACTTCGGTTGCTTTCGCTGCCGATACCGCCACTGTAAAGTGCTCCGGTGCCAACAGCTGTAAGGGAACCTCAGAGTGCAAGTCGGCAACGCACAGCTGCAAGGGCCAGAACAGCTGCAAGGGTCAAGGCTGGGTTAGCAAGTCTTCGGAAGCTGATTGCACGGCCGCCGGCGGCAAGGTCGCCAAGTAAGACGCGAGCGTGGTTTCCGGGGTGCCTGCCGTGCGCGGTCACCCCGGAATTGCACCGATTCCCCATGACGAGTGAAATCGCCGGATTTGGCCTCGGATTACGGCCGGATCACTACCTGCAGTTTCGCGAGCACCGTCCTAAAGTAGATTGGCTCGAATTCATATCCGAGAACTACATGGTTCCGGGCGGGCAGCCGCTCGCGCACCTGGACGCGATCCGGCGCGACTACCCGATGGTCATGCACGGTGTCTCGCTGTCGATCGGCAGCAGTGATCCCCTGAATCTCGAATACCTGCGCGAGCTCAAGACGCTGATCGCCCGCGTTGAGCCGGCCTGGATCTCGGATCACCTGTGCTGGACCGGGGTTGACCACACCAATTTGCACGATCTGCTGCCACTGCCCTATAGCGAAGCTGCCCTGCGTCACCTCACCGAGCGCGTGAGTCAGGTGCAGGATCTGCTGGGTCGACGCATTCTGCTTGAGAATGTCTCGAGCTATGTCTCATACGCGAGCGACGAGATGAGCGAGTGGGAGTTCATCGCCGAACTCGCGCGCCGCGCCGACTGCTCCCTGCTGTTTGACGTCAACAACGTCTACGTCAGTTCCGTCAACCATGGTTTCGATCCTCGTACATTCGTCGACGCGATGCCCGCCGAGCGGGTGCGCCAGATCCACCTGGCCGGACACGAGGACCACGGCGACTATATTATCGACACCCATGATCACCCGATCTGCGGCGCGGTCTGGGATCTGTATGCGTATACGCTCGAGCGCCTGGGTCCCGTGCCGACCATGATCGAGCGAGACGACAATATCCCTCCCCTTGATGAATTGCTTGCCGAACTCGATTGCGCGCGCAGCATTGCCGCGCGCCTACGCGCACCAGTCGCGGTGGCGGCTGCCTAGGTCTATGTCCGAGGTGCTGAAGTCACTGCAGCTGCAAATGGCGCACGCCATCCGCGCCGGCGGCGAAGCCGGCAAACTATTAACCGCGCGTCGCGACGGCGGTCCGGCGCGCCTGGAAATCTATCGGGCGGCTTATGGCGCGCGCCTGACCGAAGCGCTGCGCGACAATTTCCCGATCCTGGCACGCGTGCTTGGTGACGACTCCTTCGATGAACTGGCACGCGCCTATATCGACGCCGAGCCCTCCCGTCAGGCTTCGATTCGCTGGTTTGGCGCTTCATTGCCGTCTTTTATGCGTGCTGAGCCTGACCTCGCGGGGCATGCTGCGCTCATCGACCTCGCGCGCATGGAGTGGGCACTCGGTACGACTTTTGACGCACCCGATGCACCAGGCTTGCAGGTCGAGCACCTCGGGGCGCTGGCAGGCGAAGACTGGCCGGGACTGCGTTTTGACATGCATCCGAGCGTGCAGATGCTCGAGCTGGAATGGGCGGTCGAGCCGATCTGGCGTACCCTTTCCCTGGGCGAAGACAGCGAACTGCCGCCTCCAGAGCCGCTCCCCCATGCTCTCTTGGTCTGGCGTCCGCGGCTTGAGACCCTCTGGCGCTCCCTCGATGCCGAGGAGGCGACGCTCCTGGCTGCTTGCGTCAATCGATGCTCGTTCGCCCAGTTGTGCGAACTCGCCGCACAGTCTGCACAAGACCCCGCAGCGTGCGCGGCCGGGCATCTGCGCGCCTGGGTCGAGGCAGGGCTTCTCGGCAACTTCGTCACCGAGACCGGTCAGAGGGCGTTTACACCGGCGCTCGAGCCTTCCTGAGACTCGCGGGCAAGCAGTTGTGCCGCGCTCTGCGGGAAGCGATAATCGCACGATCCACCACGATGCTGCGGGCTCATAGGAATCATGAATCCTGCCGACCTGTTTCGTCACGAGGAAGACCTCGTTAGGCTCGCGCCAGGCGAGCAGCTTTTTCACGAGGGCGACGACGCAGAAAACATGTACGTGCTGCTCGATGGCGTGGTCGAGATTACGGTGCGCGATCACCTCCTCGAAACCGCCCATGCCGGCGCACTGCTTGGTGAGATGGCGCTGATCGATCACTCGCCGCGCTCGGCCACGGCCATCGCGCAAACCAGCTGCAGTCTTGCCAAGATTGACGCGCGACGTTTTGATTTCCTCGTCGCCCAGACTCCTCACTTCGCGCGTCACGTGATGCACGTCATGGCGCAACGGCTGCGCCAGCGCGACCTGCTTTTGCGCTAGCGCTAAGCATTCACGCAGCTCCGCACGGACCTAAAGTCGTTTCATAGATATAAATCGCAAGTAATTGTATTATTTACGTTTATATGTCACAAGAACTGGCCATGATTGCGCCGCCATCGGCCGAAATCGTGCCGCTGGCGCGCACCAGCCAGCCGGGCTTGGGGGCGCCACTTCTGAAGCCCGACCCGACGTCCTAACGACAGACTTAGGACATGACGCGCGCGTCGTTAGCGCCGTGACTTTCATCACTGCCCGCCTCTCCAGACTGCGATTCATTGGACGGGAAGCGACATTCAGCGCGTGCCAAGCTCACTATTAAGCGAATCTCTATTGCCAAATGTCACAGGGCACCATTAGTCTTGAATGCTGCGGTTAACGCGCGCTCGAATCCGGCATTTGCCGCGAGCGCGTGGGCACGGGACGGCTCAGCCCCCGGTCCTAACCGGCCCAGGGAGGGCTCAATGCAGGATGTTCGCGGGGTGCAGGCCTGGTTTCACCCGGGCGAATTGCTAGTCGGGGCATGTGACGCCTTCACCGGCTTGGTAAAGCCTCGCCTTGTTGCGTTCGTGTTTACCGTCCTTGGGCTCGCGCTGCTCGCCGCGCCCCCCGCCCAGGCGCAGCTCGCCCCGACCGGAACCGGCGCAACCATCTGGAGTAGCGTCTGCTCGGCCTGCCACACAGGTCCCGGCACCTCGGGTAGTGGCAACTCGGACGCTGCCAATTATCCCTACCTGCCTTACGAAGCTGCGACCAGCGGTCTTGATGGCAGCTGCGGTGGCGGAATGTGCAGCGGCGCCCCTTACGCCACGCTCGTCACCGACTCCAACGCTGCGCAGAATCGCGTCGATGTCACTTACTACATAGCGAACTATACCGATCCGTCGGTCGGCACTGTTCCTGCTCAGAGCACGGCCTACAACACGGCCAAGACGATCGACATCACTGCCTACGTGTCGGGCTGGCGCGCCGCCAATGCTTCCAGTTCCGGAACACAACCACCCACCAGCGGCGGCACCACCCTTGGCAGCATCGCCTATGGCTCAACCGACAACGGCAACGTCGCGAGCTTCAGTCTTGCTTCGAGCTCGGGTCTGGGCACGGTCAGCGGCATTCACGCCGATCCGCAGGCCGACAGTTATTACTTTACCTATACGCCCTACGCCACCACCTCGTCACAGACTGACAACCTGAGCTTCTCGATAGTCGGGGTAAACGGCACCACGGTGAGCCTGTCGGTATCGATCGCCGTCGGCGCGGCCCCAGCGCCAACGGTCAACGACGCCTCCTTTACTGCGACCTACGAAGGCCTGAACCAGCCGTTCACGG
This sequence comes from Mycobacteriaceae bacterium, assembly GCA_903970145.1. Taxonomy (GTDB): domain Bacteria; phylum Pseudomonadota; class Gammaproteobacteria; order Burkholderiales; family Burkholderiaceae_D; genus CAJCHO01. The sequence goes on from CAJCHO010000001.1 coordinate 19,186, forward strand.
TGGGAGTTGGAGCCGGCCAGCCGATCGTCGGGGTCGCCACGGGGCTGGCTTTCCCCAATGGCAAGACGACCGCCGAGGGCGGGACCATTACCTATACCTCCGGATTCGGATTTACCTACAGTGCGCCACACAACAAGGGCCTGACCGATAGCATCACCTATTCGGCGACTTACGCCGGGGGCACCGTCTCGCCCTACAAGACCATCACCTTCAACATCACCAACCCCGGTGCACCGGTCGCAACCAATCCGACCGTAGGCGCGGTTGCCTATGGTTCCAGCTCCAACACCTTCTCGATCACCGGTGCCTTCAATGCGAGCCCGGTTGTGGATAGCTATGCGCTGGTCAGCACCACGACCAGCAATGGTGGAACGGTCAGCCTGACCGGGACCACGGTGACCTATACGCCGGCGAGCACGTTTACGGGTAACGACACCTTCCAGATCACAGGGTCGAACGCCGCCGGGACCAATAACACCAATAGCACCGTGACGGTTCCGGTCAATACACCCAATCCACCAACGCTCGCCAACGGCAACAACCCGACATTGAGTCTGGCCGGGACGTTTAATGAGATCGGACTGGCACCGACCGCGACCCAGCTGACTACGGTGACGTCCGCCTTTAGTGGCGTCATCAGCAATCTCACCCTTGTCGCGGCACTGCCAGCGCAGTACGGCACGCTCGTGCCCAACGGCAATACCGCATTTACCTATACGGCGGCGTCGGGTTACTCGGGCAGCTTCACCTTCCAGGTGACCGCATCCAATACCTATCACCCGGGAACGCAGTCGCCAGCAGCGACGATCAAGATAACGGTCACCCTGCCCGCGGCGCCAGTTGCCAACAGTCCGGCTCCGATTGCCGTGACCTACGTGACGGCCCAGCAGATAAACCTGGCGGCGATCCCGGGCGCGATCACGGGGGGCCCTCTGAACGTCAGCAATCCGCTCGCGATCTCCACCGCTCCGCTGCATGGCACTGCCACCGTAAGTGGCACGACCGTGACCTACACGCCCAATGCACTGTTCTACAACCAGTCCGACAGTTTTTATTACACCGTGATTGGACCGGGTAGCAGCGGCACTCCTTCGGCACCGGCCAAGGTAACCCTGAATGTTGGTTCGCCCCCTCCGCCGACAGCGCAGCCGCAGTCGGCCGCCGTGACCTATGACGTCGCGAAGGTCATCAATCTGGCAAGCGCCGTGGCAGGAGTTACAACCGGTATAGCGATTTCGACGGCACCCACCCACGGCACGGCCACCGTATCCGGCTACAACGTCAACTACACGCCGGCGGCGAGCTATCTCGGCACGGACAGCTTCTACTACACCGCGACCGGTCCTGACGCCAGTTCCGCGCCGGCACTGGTATCGATTACGGTGACAGCGCTGCCAACGGTAGCGCCACCGGTCGTGATCTCGGTGCCGCTCAATGTGGCTACCAGTTTCAATCTTGCCAACTACATCGCCGGATCGGGAATCAGCGGCGCCCAGATCGTCGCGCCACCTACGCATGGCAGCGCAACGGTCGCCGGGACGCTTGTGACCTATACGCCCAACAACAATTACTTTGGTCAGGACACGCTGACCTATCGTGCCTTTGGCGCCGGCGGCACCGCCACCGGGGTGATCACCCTGACCATAGTTGGCCGGCCGGATCCGTCCAAGGACGCCGATGTCCAGGCACTGGTCACCGCGCAGGCTGCGACGGCACGCCACTTCACCGAGATCCAGATCGGCAACTTTGACGCGCATCTGGAGACCCTGCATCGCCACTCGTCAAGCCCTGATCAGACCGGGGCTAGCACCGGTACCCAGACCGGCCAGACGCCGCCTGCAAATCCCGGTGGCAATCGCAGCGCAGGCACGTCATCGGGCCAGTACCTGGCCTCGCTTGCAAGCGATAGCGCGCCAACGATGGGCACCACGGCTCCCCAGACAAGCTTCGTGACCCCGACAGCTGCCGACCCATTTGCCCTTGCTGCGCCAGTCGCGGCCTTCGCCCCTGGCTCGACGCCGGGATCGCCGGCCAGCATGGCGGGCTGGCAACCGACTGCGGCCATCCCGACACTCGGCGCGGGCGCCATCAACTCGGTCAATATTTCGTCGCTGGCCGATGGCGTAATCGGACCAACCGGCACCCGCTTCTCATTCTGGGCCGATGGCGTCATCAACTTTGGCAATCTTGAGACCGGCCTAAACGGTGGTGGCACGCAATTCAACACCGAGGGCTTGAGCGTGGGCGCCGATTACCGCGTGGATCGCGATCTGGTGGTCGGCGCTGGCGTCGGATACGGGCACGACAAGACCTACCTTGGCACCGATGGCAGCATCTCCAAGGGTGATGGAACCGTCATAGTGGCCTACGCGAGCTACTCGCCCTCGCGCGACTTTTATCTGGACGGCATGCTTGGCCTTGGCAATCTGAGTTTCGACTCCAAGCGCTATGTCGAGCCGCTGAACGAATTTGCCAACGGCGCGCGCTCCGGCGACCAGTATTTCTTCTCGCTGACCGGCGGCTATGATTTCCATGACGCTGACCTGCATATTTCGCCCTACGCGCGCCTGTCGGTGTCGTCCGATCAGCTCCATCAGTTCAGCGAAACCGGCGCCGCCCAGTATGACCTGACCTACCAGAGCGAGAGCATTCCATCGACCGACGGCGCTCTGGGCGTCAAGATCCAGGAGCAGCACGCGACCGACACCGGCAGCATCAATCCCTTCGTGCGCCTCGAAGCCCAGCATAGCTTTGCCGGACAGCCGAACTCCGATGTCTCCTACTCCGACCTGGTTGGCGGCCTGACCTATGCCGTGAATTCGACGGCGGTCGTGCGCAATTCCTATATGGCTGCCATCGGCGTAGACGTCTTCTCTAGACATGGCATGACGTTTGGCATCGACTACGAAGTCGTGCGCGCGCCCGGCGCCGAAAACAGTCAGCTGCTGCGATTCAAGTTCAGCCAGGAGTTGGACGAGGGGCTCGCGCCAGTGTTGCTCTTGCCCGACTGGGCCTTCAACCGCCCCACCGGCTTTACCGCCGACATGGGTTACAACTACGACACCAATGTCTCGCGCAACGACGGCGCCGACAAGCTGGCCGATTCTTCGATCAACTTCGATCTGAGTCGCCCGACCCCGATCGAGATCCAGGATACCTTGCGCGCCATCGTCACACCCTTCGTGGGCGGCGAGAAATTCCATACCTATGATGGTCTCGATCAGTTCGACTACGGCGTGCGCAGTGAACTGCAGTACCGTCCGTCGGGCGAGTATTTCTCGCCCACCCTGGCGCTGTTTGCCAAGGTCTACGGTCAGGACTACAGCGATGAGGACAGGCGTGGTTGGCGCACCGTACTCGGTGTGTCGGCGCGCGAAGAGCTCACCGATCGCATCAGCCTGTTTGGCGCCCTCACCTACGACGATCGCCAAGCGCGCAATGCCGTCTTCACCAGCTATGCCGATTCGGCGCGCGTAAATCTGGACTACGCGCTCAGCCAGAAGAGCACCCTCTATCTGACGGGCGAATATCGCTACGGCGATATTGTTTCAAGCGGCGCGCCGGATCTGGGCGACCTTGATGTTGCCAAGGACAGCACTGTCGATAACGCCCTGAGCACCATTGGCAATACGCGCGTTGCCTATCGCTTTAAGGGGAACACCTATCTGACGACGCTGGGCTACAACCTCGCCCTGGGCGAGCGCGACTCGCTCGATCTGTCGTGGCGCTATGCGCAGTCCGCGCCGCTGCACCAGCCGGTCGTCACCGGTGAGGTCATTCGTTACTTCGACAACCAGTTCAGCCTCGTCTATCTGGTTCGGTTCTAAAGGACTTGAAAGTGAAACTCGTCGCACTGGCTCGCATCACTCTCGTCTCGTCGCTAGCCGTGCTGCTGGCCGCCTGCGGCGGCGGCGGAGGCGGATCTGCCAATAACGTGCCCTCGAGCACTGCCGGCAGTACTCCACCTCCGATCCCGGCAGGTCCCAACGAGTTCCTGCTGTTTCCCAACCCCCAGCTGCAAAATGGGGTCGACCAGACCAATACACTGACTTACGCCCAGGCGTATTACCAGGCGATCGATCCGAACGGCCAGCGTACGACTTTTGAGAACTTCAAGACCATCAATGGTTTTTATTCGGCCACTCCGCAGACGGTGCTGTTCGACGACACGCACGATCTGGGCTACGGACGTCGCATCACCTTCTGGACCAACGCGGATGGCAGCTCAGCGGCCTTCGTCGAGAATTATCTGGCCGGCGGTTTCTCGAACTATCAGTCAGGCAATCCGCAAGTGAACCTCGCCGCAGGAGCGATTCAGGATCCGCGCTGGCTGGTTGAAATCAACGCGATCGAGTATTCGGCTGCGCCCGGATCCGGGCCGAAATTCACTAAGTTCTATGTCTTCGACGCTGCGGGCAATCAGCAATTCACGGGAACCCTTGACAATCGCGGCCCCAAGTTCATGCCCAGCGTGTGCATCAGCTGCCACGGCGGACGCGGTGATGCCCTGACCCCGCCAAGCCCGACCACAGGCCTGCCGCTGTTCCCGCTGGTGTATAACTCTGCCACCCAGTTGCGCGGCGATACCGGGGCGCACATGCAACCGGTCGAAGTAGGCATCCAGGTATTCCAGCCCGACGGACAGACTTACTCGCGCCCACCCCAAGAAGCCGCGCTCAAGGATCTCAACAAGATGGTGTTGTGCAGCTATCCGGTGTCAACTACGACGGCTGCACTCAACTATCCGGAAGACGCCTGTCGGCGTGTCGCAACCTCCAATGAGTGGCAAGGCGACTCGGCCGGTGATTTCATTCGCGCCGCCTACGGCGGTCCGGGCCTGCCCAGTGCCACCTGGAACGACACCTATATCTCCGGGGACTATGCCCAGAATGGTCAGGCGAGCCTTTATAGCGGCGCCATCGTCACAGGCTGCCGGGTGTGTCACAAGCTGCGCGGCACGGGCAACAATTCCGACATCGACTTCGACACCACCGAAAAACTCGGCGGCTATTCGGATCGCGTCTACGCCCACGTCTACGACCGTGGCAACATGCCGCTCGCCCTGCTGGTCTATGACAGCTTCTGGAGCAGCACGGGTCCGAGCCAGCTGGCAAATTTCATAGGCCCTTACGGCTACAACGCGACGACCTCTGCAGGGGTGCTTACACCTGGTCGCCCGGTTGCTGATCCGGGACCGGATCGCGTCGCGAGCCAGGGCACGATCACACTGTCGTCAGCCATGAGTCTGTATGCGACGAGCTTTGCCTGGACCATCACCAGCAATCCCGGTAACGCGGCAAGCCTCTCGAACGCCTCGGCGAGCGGCTCGACCATCAGTTTCACCTCGACCGCGAATGGCGACTATAGCGTGCAGCTGGTGGCCAGTAGCGGTGGCGTAGAGAGCGCCCCGGCCACCTTAAAGATCCATGTCGACAATACGATCACGCCGGCACCGTCGGCAGTCACCTGGGCCGACGTGAAGAACATTCTGCAGAACAACAGTCCACCCGGAGGAGCCACTCTGTGCACGACCTGTCACACGCCTGGCACTACGGCCCTCGTGCCACCCATCTTTTACGTGGCAAGTTTCGATCGCAGTGGCACCGGTGTTGCGGCCACCAATGACTTCTGGCTGTATACGGAGGTAGTCGGTCGGGTCAACTTCACCGATATCATCGCCAGCCCCATCCTGCGCAAACCCTCCGGCCATCACCATGGCGGCAATCCCATACCGGGCACCTTCCAGACGGGCTTTGATACCTCGCAGCCGGTCGGTGACCCGGCACGCGCCAACTATGACCAGGTGGTCAGCTGGATCCTCAACGGCGCGCCGTATCAATAGCGGCGCGTCGAGTCTGCTAGTCGCGCCGCTTTTTTCGCGCGCTGGGTTGCGGGATGGCACTCGCAACTTTCACATCCTAGTTGCCACTAAGGGTTCATCCTAGACGGCTCTAAGCAGACTGCAAAACGGCAAAAATCCGTTGTGAATCAAATACAAGCTTGAATTCACGCAGGCTGTGACTGATACTTGGATCAACTGCGAAGTTGTCGCGCTTTTTGGATAGTCAATAGCCCTTGTGGCTAGCGCGAAGACTCACGGCGTTTTGGTCTCTAGAATTTCATCGACCAGAGACTGCCCGGCCGCTCTACACGCCGGAAGATACGCCGCCGAATGGTAGGGCCAAGGACTCTGGAGGATTTCATGTCCATCACCTTTGATCAGATGCAGGTGTTCACCAAGACCGATCTCGGGATGCGCACGATTCGCGACAAGGCTATCGAGTTGCCCCGAGCCGCGCGCACCATTCTGCTGCTGGTCGACGGACGTAGCACCGTCGAGAAGCTGCAGAAGTTCATCGCCGCCACCCGTGCACCGGATAAGACCCTCGAAGAGCTGGAATCGATGGGCCTGATTACGAGCGTCATGCAAAAGTCGGCTGCTGCCAATCAAGCCAGTCATGCAGCGCCGGTCGCCGCCGTCGCTGCCCTCGATGTTCCGCTCGATGAGACCGAGCGCTTTAACTCGCTCTACGAGTTGATGTGTGAAGTGTCGGCAACCTTCCTTGGCTTGCGCGGCTATTTCGTGCAACTCAAGATCGAACGTTGCTCGAACGCGGCCGAACTGCTTGAACTCAAGCAGGATCTGGTTGAATCGATTGCCAATCGCCACGGCAACGAAGTCGCCAAGGAAATCAACCGCCGCATCAAGGAACTCGCTTAATCAGTGCTGCGGCCGGGCGCCTTCGCGCCCCGCCTATTAATCCGCGCTTAACAGGCCGCTGCAAACGCATCAGCAAGTACGGGCCGTGAGCTCGCGACGGCTCGCATTGCGAAGAATGTTGGCGCAGTTTCTGTGACAGACAAATCAGTATTCCCGATCGCATTGATGCGATCCAGGCGGAACTCTGGTGTGACAGCGAACTCGAAACTCGCATACCCGATCGGGGTGCGCGCACCGCGCACGGAAACTCGGGCCACCGCAAGGAGTCGCGATGCGTTCAGCTTACGTACAGCAAGTGCAAGGGATGCTCTTGCTTGCCGCCAAGGGCACGTGGACCTTCGCGGACTTTGTGGAAGCACTGGCGCGCTACCATACCTTTCTCGAATTCAGTCTCGATCCTGCCGGTCTGCCTGAGCACTACGCGGTGTTTCAGCCCAATCGCGGCGTCCACCTGGCCGAGGCGCGGCTGACGCTGCCCTGTGCCGAATTGCTCAAGTTCACGCGCTTTGACGCGGCGCAGGATGCGCGCCTTGTCGCCGATCGGCGCATGGACGATTCGACGGCACGCAAGCGCAGCGAGTTTGGGGAACGTGTCTATCGCAGTGTGCTCGCCGCACTCGTGTATACCCAGGAACAGTGCGACGAGGCCGACCTCGTCGATTACCTGGAGGCGATTCGCGCGCGCGGCATCCGGCTTGCCTTCAGGCGGACTCTCGAAGGGCGCGCATCCCAGGTGAGGTTCTTTGACGCAATCGGCGCGGCAGCCGTGGTGCGCACCGTCGCGGGTAGCGCGATCGGGCTTGAGCGCGAGTTTCTCGAGCAGATTCTCGGCGAGCATGACCATGCCGGGGAATTTGCCCACCTGGCCGCAAGCTTCGATCGCAGCACCTCTCGCCAGGTTTTGCCGCGCCCCCAGTAACCGGGCCTAGTATTCGCGGCGTGGCGCGTTATAGAGCGTGCCCGGGAAGATCCAGGGTGGGGTTCGACCAACCAGCGCTTCGATCAGGGCGAGCTCCTGGTCGGTGTGGTTGATGAAGGGTGCGTCGCGCACCGCCTTACCTTCCGGCGCATTGGTCAACAGGTACAAGGGCCGATCGTGGTGGGTCGCCTGCACGGTGGTCGTACTGTTCGGGTCGATGTTGGCGGTCGCCTCGGTCAGTCCGTAGCAGGTACAAAAGTAGCTGCGCTCGGGATCCGACTCCAGATAAAAGCCCGTACCGCGAATGCCGATGGTTGCTGCCGGCGTGCGCACCTGCATGCCGGAATTGCGCGACACCGAGAGAACGGCTCCCTGCAGCAGGCGCAGAGCGCCAATCAGGAAGGACTCGTGTGACTCGTCCTTGGCGGTGAAGGTTAGGTGACTGTCGGCCCGGACCAGCATTGAATTTCCGCCGACGACGACCACTGCTTCGCTGTTGCGCCCGGTGCGCACGGTATCGTTCGCATAGACCCGCGTTTCAAGCGTGGCCGGCTTGTCATTAACCGATACATCGCCGGTGATGCGGTAGATCGAGCGGTCCGCAGGCAGCTTGCCGGGGGTATTACCCAGCAATTGCGCCGATGCCAGCGACGGCGCACCGGAAAACAGTCCCAGAGTCAGCGCCTGAATGAGTATGCGGCGACGTGGATCGTCAGATTGGTCCGACCGGCCCATGGCTCTCCCTATTGTCCTCGCTGCGCCGGCCATGGCCCGCAGCACGCGCACAGGGCGCTAGGCTCACGAGGCCGGCAGACGAGGTAGCTTGTAGTCTGTTTTCGATCCTAACATAGGCCTAAGCAATGATGGGAATGTGGCGAGTGGAATGTCGAGTGTCAGCAACGGAGCGGCGGCGCGCCGGCGTAGCGCCACCGCTACTGCCGCTGAGCTAGACTGGCGTACGAGGGCGCGTAGCGCCACCCATCCGGAGGCAGGCCACATGAGCACAGTCATCGATCGACCCGGCGCAACGCCACTGGACCCGACCCTCTTGCGCAGCTTCGTTGCGGGCCAGTGGGACGAGCAGATCGTGCCGGCCTTAACCGACTACATTTCGATCCCGGCCAAGAGTCCGGCATACGATCGGCAATGGGCTGAACACGGCTATCTGGAGCGCGTCATCACGGATGCCGCGCGCTGGATCGACGCTCAGCGCGTGCCCGGACTGAGCCTCGAAATCATCCGCCTCGAGGGACGCACGCCGCTGCTGTTTTTCGAGGTGGCGGCTACGCGCGCGGATGCGCAATCCACGGTACTGCTCTATGGACATCTGGACAAGCAACCGGAATTCAGCGGCTGGCGCGCCCAGCTCGGACCATGGACACCGCATTACCAGGACGGCCGGCTCTACGGCCGGGGCTCGGCCGATGACGGCTATGCGGTGTATGCCGCCGTGACTGCGATCGGGGCCTTAAAACGCCAGAACGTCGAACACGGTCGACTCGTCGGCTTGATCGAGACCTGCGAAGAGTCGGGCAGCTACGATCTCCTGCCTTATGTTGATCTTCTCGGCGAGCGTCTCGGGGATGTGTCGCTCGTGGTGTGTCTGGACTCGGGAGCAGGCAACTATGACCAACTCTGGTTGACGACCTCGCTGCGCGGAGTCGTGAGCGGCACGCTCGAAGTCCAAGTGCTCGACGAGGGGGTGCATTCGGGTGACGCGAGTGGCGTGGTGCCCTCGTCATTTCGGATCATGCGCCAGCTGCTCGACCGTCTAGAAGACTCGCGCACCGGCCACGTATTACCTGCGAGCTTTCATACCGAGATACCTGTCGAGCGCATAGCAGAAGCGCGCGCCACTGCGGCGATTCTCGGTGACGAGGTGTGGAAGCGCTTTCCCTGGACCTGCGGCGGCGACGGTGGTTTCACGCTTCCGACCAGTTCCGATCCCATTCAGGCCTTGTTGAATCGCACCTGGCGACCGACTCTGTCAGTGACTGGCGCCCAGGGCTTGCCGCCCTTGAGCGATGCGGGCAGCGTGTTGCGACCGCGGACCGCATTCAAGCTCTCGGTCCGATTGCCACCGCTCATCGACGGTGCCGCGGCTGCCGCGAAGCTCAAGAGCCTGCTCGAATTCGACCCACCGTATCACGCGAAAGTGATTTTTCAGCCGGATCGTGGCGCCGCTTCGGGATGGAATGCGCCAGCAAGCGCCACCTGGTTAAGCGATGCGCTCGATGCCGCGTCGTACCGGCATTTCAACGCGTCTTGCGGTTACATCGGACAGGGAGGAACCATACCTCTCATGAACATGCTGGCACTCGGATTTCCCAAGTCGCAGTTCATGGTATGTGGCGTTCTGGGCCCACAATCGAATGCGCATGGACCCAATGAATTTCTGCATGTGCCCTATGCCAAGAAGCTCACAGCAAGCGTCGCCGAGGTGATCGCCGCGGCGCCGTGATTACGGGCTAGTCCTGGAAATGCCGGGGCGCCTGCGGCGGATGGCCGATCCGCTCGACAAGAGCATGTTCGCAGGTCTTGAACAGCAGATAGAAGGCGAGGCTGAGATAGCCGTAGCACACCAGTTCGCCCAGCTGCTGCAACGCACCATCACCGATTACCATCGTGCCGTAATCGAGAAACAGCATCAGATTGGCCTTAAGCAGATAGACGAGGTTGAACGAGACCAGGCCAAACAGCGCAAAGCTCAATCCTGCGATCAAAAAGGTCAACACGGGCCGACTGAGTAACAGGGAATACAGGCGATTGCTCATGGCGCTCTCCTCGCATGTGCGCCAAATGGCGCACATCGCAAGATTAGCGCATCGCAGGTGTCGCTGGGCTGGCCGGCGCAGGCGCTGGAGCTCCCGCACTACTGGCCTGGCGCAATTGCGCCAGACGTGCATTCAGGAACACGGCAGACTCGAGCACCGTGCCGTTGGGTTCACGTACGTGATACGCGAGGCCCGTCATCTCGGACTTGGTCGCGCACAGGCGGATGAAGTCATCGGCCGTATGAATCTCGTTTCGGAAGTAGTTCAATTTGTTGTGCAGGTGCTCAGCCGCGTCGGCAGAAGAATATTCGAGCCCGTTGCGGATGAAGACCATGCCGTGCGCTTCGGCCACTTCACGGATCAGCGTATCGATGTAGGCTTGCTCGGCCGGAGGAATCGCCGCGCCGGCCGCGCCTGTGCATAGCAGCGTAAGCGTCATCGCGTAGGTGATGAATCGCAGCTGGCTCGCCCACACGCGTGCGCGCACAAAGCCCATTACCTGTCTCCATTGTAGTAGGTCCCGCGCTCGCGCTGCCGGTCCTGATTTGTTCGACTAGACTACCCGATACTCGAGTAAGGTTCAAACGCGCTCCGGGGCCACGCCTGCAGCGGCGAGCCGGGGATAGTAAACTGCGCAGTTATATATGGCCGCACTGACCTGCACGCAGTTCGACTCTGACTGCATATCGCCGAGCGAACCAAGGCCGCGCAGCAATGGCGAAACAATTGCGCAGCCGGAGAAAGCGTCGTACGCACCTGCGCAGTGCGTCCTTCCCACCTAACAGAGCATCACGACAGTTGCAGCGAGCGCGGCGGCACGCCGCGCCCTGCTCTAAGCACCACTTGAACGGGGAACAGCAGATGGCACACGGAAGGTTTGAGCATGACGATTGGCGGCGTCTGATCGCGAGTCTGGGCGATGACCCGGATCGTCCGGGCCTCAAGGAAACGCCCGAGCGCGCCAGTGCCGCATGGAAGCACTGGGCTTCGGGTTACTCGCAGGATCCGGCCGACGTGCTCAAGGTCTTCGAGGACGGGGCCGAGGAGTACAACGAACTGATCGTCGTGCGCGGCATTCCGGTCTACAGCCATTGCGAACATCATCTGGCGCCGTTCTTTGGCAGTGCCACCGTCGGCTATACCCCCAAAGGTCGCATCGTCGGTCTGTCCAAGCTGACTCGGCTGGTTGACCTGTTCTCCAAGCGCCTGCAAGTCCAGGAACGGCTGACCATGCAGATCGCGCACTCGCTCATGGAACATCTCGAGCCGCGCTCGGTTGGCGTCGTGATTCGCTGTCGCCACCTGTGCATGGAAAGCCGCGGCATCCGCACACCTGGAGAAGAGACAGTTACCTCGGCGCTCGAAGGAGAGTTGCGCACCAATCTCGCCTTGCGCACCGAGTTCCTTGCGATGGCACGCACTTGAAGTCGGGGCTTGGGTCGCTCTAGAGCGTGATCACCAGATAGGCGAGGTAGAGCAGGCCATTGACCATCAGCGCCCACAAGGCAAGGCCGCCGCGCCGGGCGTTCAGGCGCAGCCACGCCGCCGCAATCAGAGTCACCGCGACGCCGCTTAGCACCTCGATACGCGGCTGCCACGGGGTCAGGGTGATGCCGATGGCCGGCAATAGCGTCCCCTGAAAAACCATTGCTCCGGTGATATTGCCAAAGGCAAGGGTGTCCTTGTCACGACGGACCCAGAGAATGCTGTTTACTTTCTCGGGCAGCTCGGTGGCGATCGGAATGATCAACAGCGAGAGCAGTAGCGCCGAAATGCCCAGTGCACGAGCGGCCGATTCAACGGCGTCGATGAATCCCTTCGCGCCGGCTATCAACAATGCCACGCCAAGACCCAGTTGGATGAGAATTACCGCCATATTGCGTGGCAGCCCTAGCGTTTCGAGAAACATCCTCCGGTCGGGTTCGGTGCGATTGCCTTCCCGCACCAGCGCCGCCGAGGCACGCATGGTCAGGGTAACGTAGCCGCCGTAGAGCAGCACGAGTAGCAGCGAGAGCGCAAGGCGCACTGAGCGCGCATCGCCAGGAACGTACATCGCGCCGGCCGCGATCGCGAAGGCCAGCAAAAAGAAGTTCATGTCGCGCACGAAGCCGCCGCGTTCGGGCGCAATTACTCCGCGCAGCCCGCGTGCGCCAAGTGCCGCCAGCGCCATGAGGCAGGTTGAGAGCGTCGAGAGCATCAGCGGTGCGCCAAGGATCGCACCCACACCGATCTCCTCATTGACGCGCGCGTCCGCAGTACCGGCGATGAGCGCCAGGAGCGGCACGGTTGTCTCAGGCAAGGCGGTGCCAACCGCGGCAAAGATCGAACCTGTCACCCCGTCGGAAATCTGCAGTCTCGCGCCGAGGTGTTCGAGCGCATTGGTAAAAAGCTGTGCGGCGCCCAATATCACCGCCAGCATCAGGATCAGTTCGAGGGCGAGCAGGATCATCGCCTCACTGCGTGAGCGGCGCGCGCATTTGTGTCCGGCGTCCTAGTCATGGCCATGCGATCGTCGGGATCTCGTTCTGCCGCTAGGGTGGGCTCATCGAGTGTGCCCGGTCTGCGCAAGTATATACACGAGCCGACGGCGGATTCTCACAGGCGCGACTCCCGCCAGCGACGACACAAGGCCGAAGGGGCAATCGAATACTGGCGCTGCACGGCGCAGGCGAACGCCTGATAACTCGGGAACCCGGCAGCGCATGCCAGGCTCTCGAGAGATACTCGCGGCGCGTTCGCCGAGGTCTCAAAGCGGCATTGCGCTTCGGACAGTCTGAGTGTGGTCAGCGCCCGTTTTGGGGCTACGCCGCGCGTTCGCTTGAACGCATACTCAAGCCGACGTCGCGAAACCCCCAAGAGGTCGGTGATTTGGGCGACCGTGAGCGGTGTGTCGAGACGCTCCCGGACGATTGCGAGCGCCCGCTCGACGAGTTGCTCGTCAGAGCCATAGAGAGGGATGCTGCTGCGTTCGTGAACCAGGGGATACACCGGCGCGCGCAGGGCGCTGTCGGCAACACGGCGTGCCAGTACCAGTGCCGCCGGGTGGTCTCCGATCGCCTCGCAGGCCAGCGAAGCCAGGTACAGGCCCTGGCGCTGACCCGTGCTCAGCTCGCCTTGCGGCAGGTTCACCAGGGGCGCTGCGAGCCACTGGCGGGCCAGTGCAAAGTTGCCGGTGCGGCAGTGGAGCGCGCCGATGGCCAGACGCGCGTTGCGGATCTCATGGACCTGGCCATCCCGAACTGCGCGGGCGTGGTAGTCGACGAGCAGCGGCAGTCCCTCCTGGACTGCGCCCGTCAAGGCGAGCGCCCTGCCCCGCGCGAAGTCGGTCAGGCGCAATTGCACTTCGGACTTGGACAAGTCCCTGCGATCCACGTGCGCTTGCAGGCCGTCGGCCAGTGCCTGCGCGTACTCAGCCGCGGCCGCGAAGGCGGCGCGCGGTGGCAGCTGACAACCCGATTCGAGCCAGCAGCCAAGCGCCGTCTGGTAAGCCAGCTCGGCGTGCCCAGAACACAGCCTGCGCTTCGCTATCGGCGCACTGCAGATTCAAAAGCTGCTGGGCGGCCTGCTCGAGCTCAATCCGACGATCGTGTGCGATGGCAATACGACCTTGCAACACGTAGAGCTCGCGGCTGGCGCCCGCCTCGGAATCCGTGTCGATATGCGCGGCCAGTGCTGCGTGGATCAGACGCGTCGCTAACGCCAATTGGCCGCGCAGCAGGGCGAGCTCCGCCGCGACCATCTGGCTGATCCAGCGCGCCGGTCCCTGCCGACTGACCGCCGATTTGCGTAGCCATTCGATCGCCTCGTCGTCACGACCGCGGCGCGCTGCCGAAAGCGCCAATAACAGCGTGACTGCGGGATCCTCAGGAGAGCAGCGAGTCCTCAAGCTGCTGCGCCTTGGCCCGGATGGGATCCGAGCCACAGTTTTTCGCGAGCTCGATGATGTGGCGTGCGTAGCTGCGGTTACGCATGAGCCAAGCGATATCGACACGCTCGCCGCGTGTGTGCCTGAGGTGATTGGCAATCACGCCGGCGCAGACGATCGCCTGCAGTGTCGGGTCCGCAGGACCATCGGCGGTCGGCGGTGCGCCAGAAGACCGCTGCTTGGGGGCGACGGGAATCATGATGGACCTCACCTGTGGGGATAATAGGGACCGGGAGCTGCGCGCGGCAGGATGCCGCTTTCTTGCACTCCTACCTTAGCTGCGCGTGGAGCCCAGCACGAGTCATCGCGCATGACCAACTCGTGGCTATTCGATTACCGGATGCAGTAAAGAGCGCGCCACAGACCGAGCCGCGCCAGTTTCCAGGCCGGAGCTTTGAGGTAATTCAAAATGGGTCATTATTGTGTTTTATCAATGGCTTATTTTTCTTTTATGATGTATTTTATAGAATTGGGTGTTTGGGTTCAGTCCATCTGCGCTACGCGGCCCACAGGGCAGCGCACGCGCCTCGGATGCCGGCCAGCGGATTTCCGTTATCATCGCTCCCGCAGTTGCCTGGCCCGTCGCGCACAAGGCCAAGCCCGGCATCTGGTCAGGCGCACAGTCCGGCTTTCTTGCAAACTCATAGAAGCCGCGCCACTGAATGGGACTCGCCGGCCCGCTCGCGCAGCACGTCCTTCCGACGGACCGCAACACTACTTTATATAAGAGCAAGTCGCCGCGGCGCTGGCGACGCATAGATGGGTATTGCAATGGCTGCATTCAACACCGAACGGGTCACCAGTGTGCATCACTGGAACGAAACACTATTTAGCTTTACGACTACGCGCGACCCTGCCCTGCGCTTTCACAATGGCCACTTCGTCATGCTCGGCCTCGAGGTCGATGGCAGACCGCTCATGCGTGCCTACAGCATCGCCAGCGCGAACTACGAAGAGGAGCTCGAATTCCTCTCCATCAAGGTGGCCAATGGACCGCTGACCTCGCGGCTGCAGCATCTGGCGGTCGGCGATAGCGTATTGGTGAGTCGCAAACCAGTCGGCACCCTGGTGGTGGACGATCTTAAGCCCGGCAAGCACCTTTACCTGTTTGGCACCGGTACGGGCTTGGCACCCTTCATGAGCATCATCAAGGATCCGCAGACTTACGAGCGCTTTGAGAAGGTCGTCCTGATCCACGGCGTGCGAGTGGTCAGCGAGCTCGCCTATGCCGATTTCATTGAAAATACCCTTCCGGGCAACGAGTACTTCGGTGAAGTCGTACGTGAAAAGCTCATTTATTACCCGACCGTGACCCGCGAGGATTTCCGCAATCGCGGCCGCGTCACCGACCTGATCGATTCGGGCAGGCTTTTCGAGGACATCGGCATCACACCGCTGGACCCGGCACAGGATCGCGCCATGCTGTGCGGCAGTCCGGCCATGTTGCGCGATCTGTGCAAGCAGCTCGATGCCCGGGGCTTTCACGCCTCACCCGGCATAGGCGAGCCGGGCGACTATGTCATCGAGCGCGCCTTCGTCGAACGCTAGCCAGCGCTACATGTGGCGAAACCGGTGGGCGTACTGACGGCTGACCGGCAATTGCGCGCCGCGTCCGCGCAAACTGATCATGGTCTTACCCATCACGTCGCGACGGGCTGACAGGACATGGCTGGCGTTGACCACGATACTGCGGTGCACCTGCCAGAATAGTTCCGGATCGAGCTGATCGAGCAGTTCCGAGAGACCCGTGCGAATCAGGAGCTCCCCGGCATGCTGCTCGTTTACGACCTCGACGATGGTGTATTTGTCGGCCGCCCGAAAGCATAGTACGTCCTCGACCGGAATCTGCCGGACCTCCTCGCCGACGGCAACGCGTACCCAGCGCATATGTCCGGCACCGGCAGTGCGCGTACCGAGCGACTGCTGCAGCTGCGCCAGGAGCGCGTCGAGCGCCGGGGGCCCGCGCCGCTCGCGCAGCGCTGCCTTGAGGTGCTCGACGGTACGCGAGAGGCGCTCGTCGGTCACCGGTTTGAGCAGGTAATCGATCGCATGGTGCTCGAAGGCTTCGATGGCAAACTCGTCGAAAGCCGTTACGAAGACGATGCGGCAGGCGCGCTCTCCGAGTCCGGCTGCCACTTCCAGGCCCGACAGTCCGGGCATGCGAATGTCGAGAAACGCCACGTCCGGCTCCAGGCGTTCAATCAATTGCAGGGCCTCGTTGCCGCTGGCTGCGTAGCCGGCAATCTCGAGCTCGGGCCACAGCGACGCCAGGCGTGCCCCGAGGAACTCTGCCAGGTGCGGCTCGTCATCGGCGATGATGGCGCTATTCACGGGCTCACCAGTGGCAGCCAGAGAGCGACAACCGTGCCGCCCCCGGGATTTTCGCGTATCACCATGCGCGCCGAATCGCCGTAGATGAGGTTCAGGCGTTCGCGCACATTGGTCAGGCCGAATCCGTTACCGGGATCGCCGCCAAATCCCATTCCGCTATCGGCAATCTCGATGCCGAGCATGTCGTCGTCGCGTCGCGCGCGAATCTCGACCGTTCCGCCCTCCACCTTGGGCTCGATGCCGTGCTTCAAGGCATTTTCGACGATCGGCTGCAGCAGCATGGGCGCGAGCTGCACCTGGCTCAAGCCTTCCTCCAATTCGAGATCAAAGCGCAGACGTGAACCGAGTCGAAAGCGAAACACCGACAGGTAGGCGCGCAAAAGATCAAACTCGAGCGCAAGCGTCGTCTGATCGAGGCGCGCCACGCGCAGTGAAGTACGCAGATAGCGGATCAGATCTTCGAGCATTGCGTGTGCGTCCGCCGGTCTGGAATCCATCAGGCTAGCGACATTGGCAAGGGTATTGAACAGGAAATGCGGCTCGATTTGCGCCTGCATCATGCGCAGGGTAGCCTGCGCAGCACGCGCTTCAGCGGCAAGCGAGCGAATACGTTCACGATCCGCCTCGGCCTGGGCGCGATTGGCGCGACCCTGGGCGGCGGAGACCTGTATGAACACGAAGGTGATCATGACCCCGAGACCGACCGACGCTGCCAGTGAGTAACTGCGCGCACCCCCCCAGGTCGTCACCAGCGTTCCCAGGCGCAGATAACTGACCAGATTAAAGCCGATGATGCCGCCCAGCAGCGGCAGGCCGACCCAGTAAATTCCCTGGGCCAGGGGCGACCAGCAACGCACGCGCTCAACTCCGATGAGCAGGTTTGCGAGGGTGCCAAGCGCCATCATCGAGTAACCGATTCCCTGCGCGTAGGGAAACACCTGCAGGTAAACAAATCCCAGGGGCGTGTCCTCGAATGCCGTGACGCCCAGCGCGATAAATGCCGCCACAAGCGCGTTCAGGATCCCGGTCAAGAGGACGTGAGCCCAGAACGGCCCCTCCTTGGCTCCCCATGGGCTCCAGAAGCTGCGCGTAGCCAGTCCGAGGGCAAGGCGCAGTTTCGTGGTCAGGCGGACTTGGGTGGTGTCGGACTGCACAGTCAGCATTCTCGCTTGGCGCTTCTCAATCACAGTTCAGAATCGGACGGCAAACGCGAGTGTAATGAACTGGCCGGCCAGCGGTCAGTCTTGCGACCAGTCGCCAAAGGCTGGCGTAGATTGCCCACAAAGTGCGCCAAGCGGTTGTTTTCTCGCCGAAAGTCACTTCTTAAGTCCATTGCGCAACGTCCGCCCGGGTAGCATGATTGCGATTCCTCGGTCGATCCGGCACCCCCTAAGCCGCCGCCACATGCAGCAAGAAAAGCTCTCCAGCCGCATTCTCGTCAGCATCCTGTTCACCTGCGTGATACTCGCCGGGGCGTTTGTCGTCCTGGGACCGTTCCTGCTGTCGATCATCTGGGCGGCCATCATCGCCACGGCATCCTGGGGTCTGTACCGCTGGGTCTTGCGCAAGTGCGGCAATCGCAGCGCGCCAGCGGCGCTCATTACCACGCTGATTATCACCTTCGCGCTCGTCGGGCCAATGGTCATGCTTGTCGTTTTCGTGACCCAGGACATCGCTGCGGTCACCGGCTATCTGATCCAGGCCGATACCCACGGCGTCCCACCGCCCGATTGGCTGGCACGTCTGCCCTATGGCGGCGATCTCATCCAGGAGCAGTGGCAGCTGTACCTGGCGCAGCCCAACCAGCTCTCGATCGTGCTGCACGAAACCCTGGCCACCAAACTCAATGTCATCCAGTCGGCAGCCGGGGGGCTCCTGATCAATCTGAGCGGCCGTCTCGCGACTCTGGTATTCGCACTCTGGGTGCTGTATTTCTTTTACCGCGATGGTCGCGCCCTGACTACGCACATCAATCAGATCGGCTACAAGTGGCTTGACCAGCGCTGGCCGGCCTATGTGCACCTCGTTCCGGGTGCCCTGCGCGCAGCGGTCAATGGTCTGGTCATCGTCGGTTTTGGGGAGGCCCTCCTCTTGAGCGCGCTGTTCTGGTTGTGCGGCGTGCCTTCGGCCGTGCTGTTTGGCTGCGCCACGGCGGTGCTGGCGTTCGTGCCGATGGGCGCACTGGTGCTGCTCTCGGTGATCGGCGTGGTGATGTTTGCCAGTGGCGCGACGGTCGTCGCGGTGGTTCTGGTCGTTGTCGGGCTGTTGATCGTCATGGGTGCGGACTACACGGTGCGACCCATGCTGATTCAGGGCGGCACCCAGCTGCCCTTTCTGGGTATTCTGTTCGGGATTTTCGGTGGCGTGGTGTCGATGGGTATCGTGGGCCTGATCATCGGGCCGGTCATGCTCGTGCTCTTGATGGTGTTTTTCCGTGAGGCCGCGGTTGACGAGAGCGCGGTAAACCTCGAGTTCGACGCGGCCAGCCCGGAGATCCACCCGGCACCGCAGAAGAAGAAAGCCGGGAGCCGCTAATGGATCAGCCCTCGGCGATCCTTGGGACCCCGCTCTCGGCAAGCGCCACGCGGGTCATGCTGCTCGGCTCAGGCGAGCTCGGCAAGGAAGTGGTGATCGAGCTGCAGCGCCTTGGCGTCGAAGTAATCGCGGTCGATCGCTACGCCAATGCACCTGCCCAGCAGGTCGCCCATCGCGCTCATGTCATCCAGATGACCGATCCAAAAGCTCTGCGCGCGATAATCGAAGCCGAGCGGCCCGACTTCGTGGTTCCCGAGATCGAAGCCATCGCCACGCAGACGCTCCGCGAGATCGAGGCCGAGGGACTTGCCGAGGTCATCCCTACGGCCCGCGCGACCCAGCTGACGATGAACCGGGAAGGCATCCGTCGCCTTGCAGCCGAAGAACTCGGCCTGCCCTGCTCGCCCTACCGCTTTGCCGGGAGCCTTGAAGAGTTACGCAGTGCGGCAATCGAGATCGGCTATCCGTGCATCATCAAGCCGGTCATGTCTTCTTCCGGCAAGGGGCAGTCCAGGCTGAGCGCGCCCGACGAGCTCGAGGCTGCCTGGGAATATGCGCGGACCGCCGGTCGCGTCGCGTCGGGCCGGGTGATCGTCGAAGGTGTCATAGACTTCGATTATGAAATCACACTCCTGACAGTGCGCGCGCGTTCGGCAGGCGGCCTCATCGAGACCCATTTTTGTGAACCGATCGGCCATGTGCAGGTTGCCGGCGACTACGTCGAGAGCTGGCAACCCCAGCTCATGAGCAAGGCCGCGCTGGAGCGAGCGCGCGAGATCGCCCGTGCCGTCACCGGCAATCTGGGCGGTCGTGGCATCTATGGTGTGGAGCTATTCGTCAAGGGCGACCAGGTTTGGTTCTCCGAAGTCAGCCCGCGACCCCACGACACCGGCATGGTCACTATGGTCAGCCAGGTGCAAAGCGAGTTCGAGCTGCACGCCAAGGCGATCATCGGCTTGCCGGTGGATGTCAGCATGCGGACCGCAGGCGCCAGCGCGGTGATCTATGGAGGGATTGCGGCCACCGCGATTTCCTTTGAAGGAGTCGCGCACGCGCTGGAGGTACCGGCAAGCGCGCTGCGTCTGTTCGGCAAACCCGAGTCATTCGTCAAGCGCCGCATGGGCGTGGCGCTGGCATCGGCCGAGAACACCGACGACGCCCGTGCTCGCGCCAAACTGGCCGCCAGCCGCGTCAAGCCGGTTCTGCGCTAGCACGACCATGCCTGATACGACGTCCGCGGGGCCCACCACCAAGGAAGGCGCCTCGCTGACGCGCGACAGCGCGCTGCGCATGCGCGATACCGAACCCCCTCGTCTTGGCGCCCGCGTGCGCGGCGCATTGCGTGTAACTCGTAGCATCGAGCCCTTCGCCCTTTTGCTGCTGCTGGCCTATGACCTGAGCCTGCTGCTTAGCGGGGCACTGCCGCTCGAGCTCGCCCAGGCGGCCCCACCAGCCTTGCTCGTGGCCGCGCTCGCGCTCGCGTTCAACGAGTTGCGACGTGAGGAACACGATTTCGAGATCAGCCTGCGCGTGCTACGAGCGATGGCGCTCGCGCTGTGCGCACCGCTGCTGGCCAGCGCTCAAGGGGTACTGCCACCGGCCTGGGTGTGGGCGCTGGGTCTCGCCCTGATCTATCCCTGCGGGCTACCCGCTCCGCTGGCGGCCGCCCTGGCGATCGCACTGGCGCTGCTCACCGAAGCTGGCACGGTCTACGCCGGAGGCCGCTGGCAGGCCGGTGACGCACTGGTGCGCTGCGCATTGCTCGAAGCGGTGGCTGCAGTTTCCTATGCGCTTGGCCGGACGCTCGGAGAAAACGAGCGGGCGCAAAGAAGCAAGCGCCTGCGCCAGGCGCGTAACGACATCATCGGGGTAAACAGCAACGCCATCCTGGTGTTCACTGACCGGCGCTACCGACTGGTGCAGATCAACCACGCGGTTCAGCGCGCCCTCGGTTACTCGCCGCAGCAATTGCGCCGCCTCTGGTCACTTGAGCTCCTCCATCCGGAGGATCGCTCGGCCTTTCTCGCGCGTCGCACGATTCTGCTCAAGCATCCCGGCGATTCAGAGGTCTCACGCTTGCGCTTGCGCCACGCTGACGGCCACTGGGCGGTATTTGATGTGCGCATCACCAATCTGCTCAAGCATCCCGCCGTCCACGGGTTTTTTGCTTCGGCCGTCGACTGCTCCCTGCAGGTCCGTGCCGAGGAATCGCTGCAGGGCGAACGCCAGGTGCTGCGGGCCGTCATCGACCATCTGCGCCTGTCGATCTACACCAAGGATCGCGAGGCGCGCTACGTAATGAGCAACCCGACCAATGTGGCGCGCCTGGGCTATCGGGACGAGCGCGAAATACTTGGCTACCGGGTCGCAGAGCTCGATCCCGATGGGCGCTTACCGGCCTTCGATCGTGACGACAGCGATGTGCTGACCGGCAACTCGGTGCTCATCGATCACGAAGTGCGGGTCGCCGGCGCCGAGGGTGCGCGCTGGTACCAGCTCACCAAGCTGCCTCTGACCAATCCGGCAAGCGGTGTCGTCGGCCTGCTTGGCATGGTGCGCGACATCACCGAGAGCCGCGCGGCGCAGAACGTGCTCCTGCATCACGCAACCCACGATCCCCTGACGGGATTGCATAACCGCCGCTTCGTGAGCGAGCACCTGGCGACGCTCATGGAGAAGGCGGCCGACGGCAAGGAGCTGGTCGCGCTCCTGTTCTGCGACCTTGATCTGTTCAAGGCGGTCAATGACCGCTACGGCCACGAGATCGGCGACCGTTTCCTGACAGCGCTTGGAGAGCGACTTGAGCCATTTGGCGAAGCGGAAGGGCGCGCCCTGGCGCGTTTCGGCGGTGACGAGTTCGTCCTCCTGGCGCCGCTCGAGGGCCCGCAAGCAGCGCTCGCGCTGGCGCAGGCACTGCTGGACACGATTGCCGCCCCGATCCAGCTCGGCGAGCTTATCCTGCAAGCCAATGTCAGCATCGGTGTCGCGACCCTCAATGCCGATCACCGAACGCCCGAAGACCTGATTCGTGACGCGGACGCGGCGATGTACCTGGCCAAGTCCCAGGGGCGCAATCGCATCGTCGTCTTCGATGACATCATGCGCCGACGCAACACCCGCAACGTCGGGCTCACCCAGGCGCTGCGCGGCGCCCTCGACCGCTCCGAGCTCTACCTCATCTATCAACCCAAGGTTGACCTGCGCTCGGGCCTCGTCGCCGGGTTTGAGGCGCTGTTGCGCTGGGAAAGCGAAGAATACGGACCGGTGCCACCGACCGAGTTCATTCCACTGGCCGAGGAGTCGGGCCTGATCGTGCGTCTTGGCATGTGGGCGCTTGAACAGGCGTGCCTGCAATTGCGTCGCTGGCAATCGCAATACCCGGACCTCGATCACCTGACCATCGCAGTCAATGTTTCGATGCGCCAGCTCACGCATCCGAGTTTTCTCGATGACGTGGTGCGCGTCATCGAAACTTCGGAAATCTATCCGACCGCACTCGAGCTCGAACTCACCGAAAGCGCAGCCATGCTCAATATCGATGAGTCGGTTGTGCTGCTCGGACAATTGCGTGATCGCGGCTTGCGACTGGCACTCGATGATTTCGGTACGGGATACTCGTCGCTGGCCCATCTACGGCGCCTGCCGGTGCAGGTCCTCAAGATCGACCGGATGTTCGTGCGCGGGCTCGAAAGCGAGAACGATGACTCACGCATCGTGAAAATGGTCATTGGTCTCGCCGATGCCCTGCACCTGCAGTGCGTAGCCGAAGGCATCGAGAACCGCGCCAACGCCTCCGAGATTGCCCGCCTGGGTTGCGATCTGGGCCAGGGCTACTATTTCTCGCGCGCCCTGCCGGCGCTCGAGGCAGGAGCGCTGCTCGAACTCAATCCGGCCTTCGTCGTCTAGGGTGCTGCTTCCAGACGCAGGGTGCCGAGCGCGCCTTGTTCGACATCGGCACGGCGGGTCTGCATCGGGATGTACTCCACCTTGCCCCAGCGCGCCGCGTAATTCGAATAGAGATTCGAAAAGCGATTGCCGGACTGGCCGGTTGAGTGGATGAACTGGGAGCGCTCGAGGTCCGCCAGATCATAAAGCGCGCGCAGACTCGGACCGTTGGCCGCTTCGAAGGGATCGGCCGCGCCGATATGGTTCTCGGAAACATTCACCGTGTAGAGGTCGCCGCCGACTGGCTGACGCAGATCGAAAAAGCGCGCCAAGAGCGGTACCTGGCTAAACGGCCGGTGCGCCGAACGTGCCACGTGCAGATCACCCCAGCGCCAGCTCGCACGGTCCGGACCGAGACGGCGCGCAAGGTCAGTCAGAGCGAGCTCGAGAGCGCGTGCCTTGATCGCGTCGCAACTGCTGGGCTCGGTGGCATTGCTCGTGCTGCACCAGTGCGCCTGGCCGCCGCGATTCGATAGTACGTTAAAGAGAAATTCCTGGCGCTGGGTGAAATGCTCTGCAAACAGCTCGGGCCCGATCTTGTCGGCATAGATGAGTCGCGCCAACTCGCGCATCCAGGCTTCATAGATCGCCGCCTCCGCGCCATCGGCACGCATGGTTCCGTCCCAGTCATGCAGGCGCCGCAAGGCGTCGCGTGCGCCATCGCTCGTGACGGGCGTGGCCAATAACAGCGGCAGGATCTGCACGGCGGCCAGCGAGCGCTGATCGGCCTGGATTTCGGCAAAACTTGCTAAAGTGTGGCTCAGATGCGCATCCAGCAGCGACTCGATGCGACGCGCCCGATAAGGAGGCTCCCATTCGGAGGTCAGATAGGGTCGGTAATCGTCGGCGACGATCTTCTGATTGGCCGTGACGATGCGCCCGACTGCGGGATTGAATTGGTGTGGCAGATCCTCAAAAGGAACAAAGCCCACCCAGTCATAGCGCGCCTCCCAGCCCGGCGAGGGGGCCTGTCCCATCAGGTCATTGTCGGCGCGCCGCATCGGCACACGCCCCGGCGAAATCTCGCCGATATTACCGGCCACGTCCGCATAAACGATGTTCTGTTCGGGACTCGTAAAATCGCGCGCCGCGGCGACGAATCCGGCCCAATTCTGCGCGTGATTGAGCTTGACGCCCGCCTGGACGGTAGTGTCGTCGTCGCGCAAGGCCGTCCACTGGAAAGCAATCGCGTAGCTGCCGGCATCGAAGGCAGCGAGTCCCTTGGCCGCTGAATCGAGCACGTCACTGATGAGCGGTCCATGGCGCGATTCGCGAACTATGAGCGTTATATCGGGTGCACCTTTGACCTTGATGATTTCCTGGCGCGTCAGCAGCGGCAGCCAGCCGTCGGGTGTGCGCGCCGCACCGTCGCGCAGCTGTTCAATATACAAATCCTGGGTGTCGGGCCCGGTATTGGTGAAGCCCCAGGCGATGCTTTGCGTGCGACCCAGCACGATGAAGGGTAATCCGGGCAGCGTCGCCCCGATCGTCTCAAGCCCTGGAGCCGAGAGATGCGCGAAATACCAAAGTGAGGGCGCACCGAGAGCAAGGTGCGGATCATTGGCCAGAAGTGGCTTACCTGTCTTGCTGCGGGTACCCGAGATCACCCAGTTGTTCGAGCCGATGCCCGGCTCGAAACCTGGCGGAGCGACGCGCAGCAGCTCACCGGCAGCGAGATTGACATCCTTTAGCGAGCGATACAGCTTGGTATAGTCGGCCGTGGGCAGCGGTGCATCGGGCGTGCCGGCGTTGCCCGAGTACGGCGGCAGGAATTCGTCGATTTCCTGCTTGGTCAGCTTTTGTGCAAGCTCTAGGCGCAGGATTTCGTTGGCCCAGTTCTCCGAGAGATCCCAGGACATCATGATCACCCAGCCGATCGAGTCGGCTGGGGTCCATGCCTCGGGCGCCGGTGCCTGCGTGAGGAGGAATTCGACGGGCAAGGCGCCGCGTCGAGTCGCGAGAAAGGCGTTGACCCCGTCAGCGTAGCGCTGCAGGGCAAGCTGGGTGGGCGCATCCAGATGAGCGAACTGTCGCTCGGCACTCCTGCGCACACCAAGCGTGCGCAAGAACTCGTCGGTCTTTACTGCGGACGGTCCGAGCACTTCTGACAGACGGCCAGCGACGATGCGCCGGTTCATTTCCATCTGCCAGAGCCGATCCTGGGCGTGGACAAAGCCGAGCGCGAAATATGCGTCTGCCTCGCTGCCCGCGTAAATATGCGGCACCCCTTC
This sequence comes from Mycobacteriaceae bacterium, assembly GCA_903970145.1. GTDB lineage: Bacteria > Pseudomonadota > Gammaproteobacteria > Burkholderiales > Burkholderiaceae_D > CAJCHO01. The sequence continues at coordinate 44,567 of CAJCHO010000001.1, forward strand.
GCGGTCGCGCACCACATCGACCGGAGCCCCAAGGCCAGACACACGCAGATTGCCGTTAACCATGGGCAGGCTGGAGGTAGCCAGCCAGTAAAGACCGGCCGCGAAAAGCGCCGTGAGCAGCAACGCCGTCAGGCTGATGCGTCGCAACCAGCGTTTCATCGCATCCGGACTCCCCTTTGTGCCCTGCCAGTTCAAGTTCGGCGAAGGCGCTCACGACGCATTCGCAATCGTGCAACGCAATCGAGTTTAACATCTAGCGGCATGCCCCCTTACGGGGCCAATCGGTTCATGCATTCAGGAGAGCGAATGGCCGTGCCACTGGCAAGCATCTGCGTCTACTGCGGTTCAAGCGCGGGAGCGCGACCGCAATACCGAGCGCTTGCCGAAGAACTCGGCACCGTTCTCGCCTCGCGGGGAATTCGACTCGTCTATGGCGGCGGTCGCGTCGGCCTGATGGGGGCCGTCGCTGACGCGTGTCTTGCGGCCGGTGGCAGCGTCGTTGGTGTCATTCCCCAGGCGCTCGTGGCGCGCGAACTCGCCCATGATTCGCTCGAAAACCTTGAAATCGTTCGCGACATGCATGAGCGCAAGATGAGAATGGCAGAACTCTCGGACGCGTTCATCGCGCTCCCAGGCGGCTGGGGCACGCTCGAAGAGCTCACAGAAATGCTCACCTGGCTGCAGCTCGGACTGCATAAAAAACCCGTCGGGCTTCTCGAAGTCGCGGGCTACTTCGAGCACTTTCTCGCCTTCGCCCGGCACATGAATTCCGAGGGATTCGTGCGCCACGAACACACACGCCTACTGTGTGTCGACAAGCATCCGGGCGATCTTCTCGCGCAACTGGAAAATTTCGATGCGCTCGGGGTCGGCCTGCTCTAGGATTTGATCATTGCGAGATGGCCGGTTAAGGCCTGCACCAATATCGGAACCAGCGCCGGGGCGAAGTCATGGCCCATGCCGGCGATAATCGTCAGGCGCGCACCGGAGATTTTTGCGGCGGTGTCGCGTCCGCCTGCAACCGGCACAAGTGGATCATCGGCACCGTGAATCACCAGGGTTGGCGCGCGCACCCTGGCGAGATCTGCCGAACGATCGCCGCTGGCGATGACGGCGATCAACTGGCGTGCGGTACCCGCCGGATTGAATGAGCGCTGCAGGCTGCGCGTCAGGCGCGCGCGCTCGGCGGCCGTCGGCGCCCGAAAGGCCGGACTGCCGATCACGTCAAACAGGTGCTCATAGTGGTCGACGAGCGCATCGAGGCTGTCACCTGCCGGTTTGCCAAGAAGCGCACTGCGCGCGCGCCGGGTCGGTCCCGGCAGCCCTCTGGCCCCGCTAGTCGACATGATCGAAGTCAGACTCAGGGTGCGATCGGGGAAGTTGGCGGCAATGAGCTGGGCAATCATGCCACCCATCGATGCGCCGACAATATGTGCTTTCTTGATGCCCAGAGCATCGAGGATGCCGATGGTGTCGTGAGCCATGTCGAGCAGCGAATACGGACTCTTGACCGACAGACCGAAAAAGTGGCGCAGCGTCGCCACGGCCACCGGCATCGCCTGTACTCCGTCGAATTTGGATGACAGCCCGCAGTCCCGGTTGTCAAAGCTGATCACCCGATATCCGGCGGCAACGACGGCATCGACAAATTCAGGAGGCCATGCGGTCAACTGCATGCCAAGTCCCATGATCAGCACAACGGCCGGCGCGTCCGGTGCTCCCTGCTCGACTACTTCGAATTCCAGTCCATTGGACTTGATACGCGCCATGCGAATGCTCCTGATCTGTGCTCTTGGCCCGGCGCTGCCGCGTCTACTCTGACCCGCCGGTTAACGCGCACCGAGCGCGTGCACCGGCGGCGGATTATCTCAGAACCGGGCGTTCATGCCCCGTGAGGCCGCTCGGCAACGGGCGCGCGCAGGTGCGCCCGACCCCCGCTCACGGCGAGTTCGGCAGACGCGCCCACGGGCAGGGTGGCCTTTCTGACGAGGTGTCCAAAGGGCAAACCCGACAACACCGGGATACGGAGCCTTTCGCGAAGTAGCGTGATCACGCTGGCAAGGTCATAGCCGCGGTCATACTCAAGCGTGCGATAGGCATCAAAATCTCCGAGCACAATGGCAGCCTGTGAGGAGAGCACCCCTGCCATCGATAACTGCAGCAGCATGCGCTCGATGCGATAGGGGTGCTCGTTGGTATCTTCCAGAAAAAGTATGCCGCCGCGCACTGCCGGCAGGTAAGGCGTACCAACAAGGCTGCACAGCATCGAGAGGTTGCCGCCCCACAATGTGCCGCGCACGCTGGTGTCAGCGGACTCGCATTCCCAGTCCACGCTTGCGCAGCCGGATTCGAGCGCGTCCCAGAACTGAGCGGCGGTAAACGGGTCCGGCTCATCAACACCGAAGTCGGGTGCGGCCATTGGACCTGCCAGGCTCACGAAGTGGGTGCGTGCGAATAGAGCGAGCGACAAACCAGTCCAGTCGCTATGACCAACGAGCGTCTTGCGATGGCGCCGCAACTTCGTCGCAAGGGCACCAAAGTCGATCGCGTCGAGTAGCCTCGAGATCCCATAGCCGCCGCGCAGTGCCATCACGAGACCGGGCTCCTCGTTAGACGCCATTTCATCCAGGGCGGCCAGTCGCGCGGCCCTGCTCGCCGCAAAACGCTCCTCACTTTGCTCGAGGCTTGGGGCAAGCGTGACCGCCATGCCGCGCGCCTCGAAATAGCGGCGCGCCTTGGCCACCCGCACGTCGTTCACTTCATAGCCCGACAAGCCAAGAAATCCTACGCCGCTGCTCATTTCTTGATGGCGCTCCACTGGGCGAACTCGATCTCCGCCACAACCGTGGACCCGATGTCGGGCTCCGGACCTTCATCGATCGAAATACCCGGATCAGGCAGCACGCCCGTGCCCTCCTCGGGTCGCCGCCGACCGCGTCGCTCGGTAAAAAAACTGCGCAGCATAGCTCCACATTCCTCGGCGAGAATGCCTCCGTACGCCATCGTGTGATGATTCAGCGCCCGCTCAGCGAAGAGATCGAGCACACCCCCGGCCGCGCCGGTCTTTGGATCATAGGCGCCAAAGACGACGCGCTTTAGGCGTGCATGGAGCATCGCGCCCACGCACATCGCACACGGCTCCAGAGTTACATAGAGCTCGCATTCCGGCAGGCGGTAGTTGCCAAGCTGCTCGGCCGCCTGGCGCAAGGCGGCAATCTCTGCATGTGCAGTCGGATCATGACCACCCACAGGATTGTTGTAGCCGGTCGCCACCACGATGCCCTCGCGAACCACCACCGCGCCGACTGGAACCTCACCTACTAACTGCGCATTGCGTGCCTGGTCCAGAGCCATGCGCATGAACATTACATCGGTTGCGTTCTGATCCAAGGAGCCTGACTCGCGCTTTAAGGGGGTGGCGACAGTGCCGCCATGATGCCTACACTCACCACCACGATCAAGCCGCCATCGGGACGATATCGATTGCCGTCTCGTTCTCCAGCCGAACGCGAAGCGGCTGATTAGACTGGAAATTCTTCGTGTGCCTCGTGACTCACGCCGATTCGTGACATGAAGAAACATTAATGCGCCGATCGCCCATCATGCGGCAAGTGTCAATTTGTATTGAATCAAGAGCGCAATTTGCAACGGGGTTTGGCAGGTGCGGCGCCTAAGCACGGACACTGTCCGTGCTTAGGCGTCAACCTGGCCCCACCTGGAGCCGCGGTCCGGCACTACGACAGGTGGGGGCTTGCCAACTGCCAAGTATTCCTTGGCCGCTAAATTGAATGTGAGAAGCGCAAACACCGCCCCTCATCTGGAACCAACGATCCGCGCCAAGGTTTCTTCCAGCTGACTTCGATCAGCCTCACGCTTGGCGTCGCTGCGCTCGGCCAGGTTCTGCAGCTTGCGCCGCACTGCCGGCAACTTGGCTGCGTGTGGAAGCTCGATCAGTTCGAAGTCCGGTTGCTGATGCTCAATGGAACGCAGGAACGCACACGAAGGCACATCCAATGTCGCGTGCAACGTCCGACGTGTATTGCTCGATGCTGCCCCCATGCGGGGCTATTACTGCCACGGCCGAACCCGCGTTCGCCCGCACATGCACTCGGTAGTCAGTGCCTTCGACCTGAGCGCTGGCCAAGTCCGTGAATCCCTTGTAATGGTCCGCTGGGCTACTCATGGCACCTCCACATCGCGATAGGACGGGTTCGAGTAGCGAGCTGGACTTGCCCAGGCGTCAGTTGGCGTTGCGCCTCACGCATCGGGACGCCTTTCGAAGAAGAAGCAGTCAGGCAGGATGGCCGGAGCGATGTAATCGATGTCTTCGGCCGACACATCACAGGCGAAGAAGCTGTCACGCCAATGCCGGACGACATCGACGAGCCGATCGATCTGCCCGCGCGCTTCTTCCGCCGACAAACCGAAACGCCCCGCCTGCGACAGCAGGTTGTAGATGCTGGCCGTGCGACCGTAGTCACCGACGGTCAACGCCAAGTCGCGCCTCTCCAGGCTGACCACGGGCGCGGGCACGAGATCGTAGGCCGGTGACAGTCGCCATCCCTTCTGTCTGCGCAGCAGAGCATGGTTGCGGGGATGGTCATCGTTGTTGGTCACAGCGGCATTAAAGACCATCCGCCTGAAGAGTTCGGCACAGTCGGCTTCTGGCTTGTCAGACCATCGGCGCAAGTTGTCGGCCAGCAGCGGGTAGGACCAGCGTTCACGGTCCAGGTGGCTATCTCCGCAGTCGAGCACGGTCAAACCGCTGACAAGACCGAAGCGAAGGTAGCCCATGTCGGTGTGGTCGCGATCGAAGCGCTGCAACATCAGCACATCGCTCTCGCCAACACGCTGGAGCCGTGCCTGTGTGACGTTCAGGCCGCATCGCCGAGCCAGATCGAGCGTGGCAAATTCGACCCGCTGCAGATTGAAGCGGTCATCTCTGACCGGAAACTTGCCGAGCCAGAGACTTTGTGCGTCCTCGATCGTGGCCTTCGGCCGTGCACCACCCATGCTGGTGCCGGGATCGAGCTGTTCGAGCAGGTGGGCGGCCACCGGGCGCCCCTCTTCGATCGCCTGTGTGGCTGCAATCAACTCGGCCAGTTGGTGCGTGCGGTTGTACTGGCGCTTGGGCGCAGGCGGTTCCGCCTTCAGCCCGAAGCTCAGGTATCCCGCTCCGTCTTGCGGCCCATGCAGCAAATAGTCGATTTCCTGAAGGTCAGCCGCGCTGCGCTCAAGCTTGTGCTCGATCACGCGCCGCCCCCAGGCGTCGGGGCCGGCATCGCGAACCGCACCGGGAATCCCCTTGAGCTGGGTGAACTCGAAGACCTCCTTGGCAAGAGGCAGCTGGAACGGATCAAGCGCGACCGCCTCCTGGCGCCGAAGGTAACGGTCGCCGTAGCGAAACCGGCCAATCTGGGTGCCGTCGGACAGCGTCTGGACCCTGAGCAGCGCTGCCGGCACCGTTTCCATGGTGCCGGGCAGCTGAATGTATACATAGGCCTCGCGCTCAGAAATCATAGTCGTCGCTTGTCTTCCGAGCCTTGCCTGCCCGTGTCGGGCGGCGCGACGCTTCAAGCGCCTTGCCGTGGAGGTCGCTGTCGGGATCCGCAACAGCGTCCAGAGACTTGTCCAAGCCGAGCGCCCACAGCACCGTGAAGCTCACACCGACCGCCGTACCCGGCTTACCGAGTTCCAGCGCCGTGAGGGTATTTCGGTTGATGCCCGCCTTGCTGGCGAGATCGGAAACCGACCAGCCGCGCCGAATGCGCGCGACACGGATGCGCTGTCCCAGCCGGGCGATCCGGTCAGCAACTTCCAAAGGCATCACGAATTTGCTCATGAAATTAGGCGTTAATATATTGAACGCCTGCTATATTAGGCTCTTCCAGCTATAAACACAAGGTAGGCCTGGCAAAAAGAAATCGCTAAACTAGGCAAAATCGTACATAATGCCTTGTATTTTAGGCATTTTTTGCTGGCCGTCGCTGGGCGGATTTGGTCATCCGACAAGGGAATGGATAGTAAACAAGAGGGTCTGAATCCAGGCTCGGTTTGTACCGTCAGCTTTACCGCCAAACCGTTCCGCTGGTCGGCGATAGCCACCGATAGTCTTCGTGACGTAAATAGTTTTAAATCAACTACTTACGAAGACTTTTCGATTGCTGGCGATAGTCCTCGAAGGACGTATATTCACTCCCACTCGATCATCAACGAGTCACGCAAGTCCGCGTGATTAAAGGGATTGGCTTTGATCGACATGGGCCTTTACCGTCGCTTTTACCGTCAGAAAAACACGTCCTTTGCTAGCGCGGGAAATGGATCGATATGCGGGGCACGATTCTGGCAACACCATCATCAACCAAGCCGAATGCTACCTAGCTTGAACGAACAACACCAAGGATTTTTCGCTGCGTTCAGCGAACTCGTTCAGTAATCCCATGCCTCATGTCTAACAGGCAATCGGTTCAATTCACGCCATCGCTCCTTTCTTCCAGGCTGACCTGCCGAGCGTAATGCGGCACGGTTTGGCGGCGCTGAAAGGCATCGACGATGCGGTGTATGTCGCGCTCGCGCAGGCGGTTCTTGGGGCCGTCCTTCATAAAGCCTTGGCTGGCGTCGATCATGAAGACGCCAGTGCCTGCGGCTACGCGTTTCGCAGCAAGCGACTTGTCGATGACGACGATACAGGCCGGAATGCCGGTGCCGTAGAACAGGTTGGCTGGCAGGCCGATGATGGCTTCGATGTAGCCCTTGCGGATCAATGCGCGGCGGATGTCGGCCTCGGCGTTTCCGCGGAATAGCACCCCGTGCGGCAGGATGCAGGCCGCACGACCGGTGCTCTTGAGCGAGCGCACGATGTGCAGCAGGTAGGCGTAGTCGCCCTGTTTGGCCGGCGGCACACCGAAGGCCTCGAAGCGCTGCCAAGAGTCGTTGAGCGGGTCGATACCTGTGCTCCAACGCTTGTCGGAGAACGGCGGGTTGGCTACCACGTAGTCGAAGACCTTGAGGCTTTCGTTGCCGACCTTGCCCTCACGGAACTTGGGGTCGGCCAAGGTGTTGCCCTGCTTGATCTCTGCCGTCGGGTTGTCGTGCAAGATCATGTTCATGCGCGCCAGACCGCTGGTAGCGGAGTCTTTCTCCTGGCCGTAGAGCGTGAGCTTGCTGTGCGCAGCGTCCGCCACCTTGAGCAGCAGCGAGCCCGAGCCGCATGTCGGGTCGTACACGGTGGTGTCGGGCGTAGTCTTTGCGGTGCCGATGAACAGCACCTGGGCGATCACGCGGCTAACCTCGGCTGGCGTGTAAAACTGGCCCTTACTTTTGCCACTATCAGTGGCGAAGTGCTGCATCAGGTATTCATAGGCATCGCCTAGGATGTCGTCACCATCGGCACGGTTCTTCGAAAAGTCCAGCGATTTGCTCTCGAAGATGGCCACCAGGTCGGTGAGGCGGTCTACCATCTCCTTGCCGGTGCCGAGCTTGGCGGCATCGTTAAAGTCCGGGAAGTCGGACAGCGAGAGCTGCTCGTTCTCTTTGACTAACGGCGCAATAATCTTCTTGTTGATCTTGTCGCCGATCTCTTTGTCGCCCTTGAGCGCCACCATATCGGCAAAGCTAGCGCCGCGCGGAATGGTGAGCGGTTGATAGGGTTTGCCGGCGTACTTGTCGCCGACGTACTTGATGAACAGCAGCACCAGCACGTAGTCCTTGTACTGGCTAGCGTCCATACCGCCGCGCAGAGCGTCGCAACTTTGCCAAAGCGAAGAATAGAGTTCGGATTTCTTAAGAGCCATTAATTTTTCCACTACAGAAATGTGAGCGCCTTATCACAGCAGCGCCTTGCTTTATCTGGAAACCGTCACTCGCATCAGTGCTTCCTCCAACAGTCTCCGATCCGCTTCACGCTTGGCGTCAGTGCGCTGGGCCAGATTGTGCAGTTTGCGCCGCACAGCCGGCAGATCCGCCGCGTGTGCAAACCCGATCAGGCCAAATTCCGGCTGCTCGCTCTCCACGGACCGCAGGAACGCGCACGACGGCTCATCCAGCCACGCTGCCACGCGCGACAACAAACGCTCGCGACTCTGCAGCAAGGCCCCGACCTCAATGGGCTCGGTCGTCATGCCCTTAAAGTGGGCCTCGAAGGTGGCCTCGAAATCCGCTGGCATCCGGGGCGCCAACATCTCCCAGGCTGGTTTTGGGCTGCACGTCAGGTACACGAGGAAGGTGCGCCAGAGCGCTTCGTCCGCCCGCTCGTCCTGCAGCAGCAGACCCACATCAAAGAGATCGCGCGGATGCTGCCGCGACAGTGCCGCCGCGAGCTTGCCGGCATACAGGTCGGCGAAGTCCAGCACCTGCACTTCGGCGAAGCCGAATGCCTCCTCTACCTTGGGGCGCACTACCATGCGACGCACCGGATGCATGGTGCCGCGCATTACCGGCGTCGTCTCGATCTGCACGCGCGCGCGTCCGCGGCTAGCCACCAGCCGAGTGACCGTTCCTGCACCTTCGCCTGCCGAAGTCTGGACCTGCAGTTGCAACGGACGGGCGCGCAGCACATCGGCCAATCGCCCAAGGGCTTCAGCAATCAGCCTCGCATCCTCGGCATAGTCGTGCACCGGCAGCCAAGCCAAATCGATGTCCACGGACAGACGTGGCAGATCGTGCTCGAACAGATTGATGGCCGTGCCGCCCTTGAGCGCGAAACGTGGCTCCTGCGCGAGCACCGGCAGAATCTCGATCAGCAGTCGCACCCGGTCGACGTAGCGCCGATCCCAATGGTCAAACCAGGTGCTCATCGAGGTCTCCTGGCAAGGTGATCTGGTAGGTCGGATGCAGGCGACCGCCAGGCACGAGCGCGCGCTTGCCCCGACCCAGATCGACGTCCTCCAGCGGCACGTGCGCCAGCCACGCATGCCGATGGCGATCGGCCAGCGCCAGAAACAGCCGCTTCGCCTTGATGCTGCGGCAGTGGCGCAGCAGCAGGCCGACGCGCTGCGGGCGCAATGTGGTCATGGCCTGCATCAGCGCGTCGGCCTCGTAGACCAACGCCGCGTCCGACACGCCGTCGCACAGCTCCAGCATGGCCCGCTCCGGGGTCGAGCACACCAGCGCATCGGTGCCGGGGCCGACCCGATACCACGCCAGCCCCTGCCCAGACAGCACGGACTCCGACACCTCTGCCGTGAACGGCGCGGCAGGCATATCTAATGGCCCCTTGCCTAGGAACGCAAAGCGCTCCTGCAACGGTAGCTTGCTCACCCAGCCTGGCGGCCGCATCGGGCCGTAGAGCGTGATTGTCCCGGCTTCGCCCAAGCGCAGGTAATGCTCGTGTCCCTGCAAGGTCAGCGCGAATCGTCCCCCCACATGGAGCGGCATCCCCTCCCCGGCCTGCAGGCTGCGCACTACCCCATTCCACTGCAGGCGCCCGCCCTGGCGCATGTACACGCCACGAGACGGTGACACGAGCCAGCCACTGCCCACATAGCGCGCGACGAGGCTATTGGAATAGCCGTGCGCCCGTAGCCAGCGACTGGACACCAAGCACGTATCACCTAGCTCAGTTAGCAGGCGGTTTAACTTTCCTGAATTTTGGTCACCCATAGTGCTCAAAATATAACTTTCTCGAACTGCTGCCAAGACTCAACGGTTCGATAAATGAGAAATTAGAGCACTTAAAGTGATCTTTTTATTGAAATTATAAACCATTCGCCTTCCATCGCCAGTACCACGCGCCCTGGGATATTCATGCCATCCCCCTTTCACACAGTCGCGCGCAGTACCGGTACCACCACGTTCTCCGGTATAAGCTTCGGCACGTAGGTCTGCCCGCCGATCCAAGCATCGACCATGTTGGCCCACTCCTGCAGCATGTGACGCCTGTGTTCGGCGTACTCGGCCTTGTTGTATATCGAGCGCGAGGATCGTCTCTCCTCGTGCGCCAGGCACTTCTCGATCCAGTCGCGGTTGAAGCCTACTTCGTTCAGCAGCGTTGATCCGGTGCGGCGCAGATCGTGGACGGTGAACGGTTCGAGCGGTACGCCCGCGCTTTCGGCTCGTTCCATCACAAGCTGCGTAACCCGGTTCAAGGTCGCATTCGACATGCAGCGATCGGCGTTATAGCGTGATGGAAGCACGAACTTGGAGCCGGCTGCACAGGTAAGGAGCGCCACGAAGATATCGAGAGCTTGCCGCGACAGATAGACCACATGGGGCTTGCGCCCCTTCATCCGCTGCTTCGGAATCGTCCAGGTGGCGGCCTCGAAATCGACCTCATCCCAAGTGGCTTGGATCAGCTCGCTCTTGCGCACCATCGTCAGCAGGATCAGGCGTAGCGCCAGCCGGATCGTCGGATAAGTGGCCACAGATTCCAACTGAATGGACATCAGGCGAATTTCTAGCGGCGACAAGGCGCGATCCTTCGGCACGAACGTCGCAATGGACGCCGCGCCCACGCTATCGGCGGGGTTTGCTACCTTCCCCCCATGCGTATTCGCGTAGCCATAGATCTGCTTTACGATGTCGCGAATCTGAACGGCGGTCGCTGGAGCACCTCGCGCTTTTACCCGCATACACAGTGAACGTAGATCCTCTCCGTGTATCTCGTTCAAAAGGCGTTTTTCGAAAGCCGGCAGGATGTCGCGATCCAATACGCTCTTACGCATTGACCGCGTCGACTCAGCCATCGTGGCTCCATAAAGCCATCGATTCGCATGATCGCCGAACGTCTGGGTCTCAGGCCCGCGAGCCTTCTCCCGCTGCTTCTGTAGTGCTGGCGAGATGCCCTCACCTACCAACCGCCTGGCATTCCGGAGCTTTTCCCGAGCAGCAGCGAGAGAGATGCCACCGAAACCATAGCGGCCAATGGTCAACGTCTCGCGTCGGCCATTGAGACGATAGTCGTAGCGAAAGGAAATAGCTCCTGACGGAGAAATAGCCGCGTACATGCCGTCGCGGTCTGCAACTTTGTAAAGGGCGGCGCTACCGAGGTTCCGTAAGGCAAGATGCGTAAGCATGTAACAGCTCTCCTAGTAGAGACGGCCGATTGCCGTCACCTACCATGAGGCCTACATATCTCCGCGAACCCGCATGAAACCTGTGCTTCTGAGATCAACCACTACCGTCACAGACGGTATTGCCATGTCGGCAACAGTCGGGCCTAGTCGAAGAAGCTCACGCGTCCCGTCAGTTTTACCGTCAAATTCTCCGCCTGATGGCGCTAAAAAAACGGGAGCTCACTCACGACGGTCTTCAAAATCAATAACTTAAAACAGCCGTGCTCTAATCAACTATTTTTGGGGAATATTCTCAAGTTATTGATTTATATAAAAAAACAACCCACGCCTACTCCCACTCGATGGTGGCAGGCGGCTTTCCCGAGATATCGTAAACAACCCGATTAATGCCACGTACCTCATTGATTATCCGGTTGGAGGTTCGACCGAGCAGTTCGTGTGGCAGGTGCGCCCAGTGCGCCGTCATGAAGTCGCTGGTTTGCACCGCGCGCAACGCAACCACCCATTCGTAGGTGCGTCCGTCGCCCATCACACCAACCGACTTGACCGGCACGAACACCGCGAAGGCCTGGGACGTTAGATCGTACCAACTCCTGCCCGAGGCATCGCGCGTATTGCGCAATTCCTCAATGAAAATTGCGTCGGCGCGTCGCAGCAGATCCGCGTATTCCGACTTGATTTCACCGAGGATGCGAACCCCGAGACCGGGACCGGGGAAGGGATGTCGAAACACCATGTCATGCGGCAAGCCGAGCGCCTCACCGAGTTCCCGGACTTCGTCCTTGAAGAGCTCGCGTAGCGGCTCCAGAAGTTTTAGGTGGAGCGTCTCCGGCAAGCCGCCCACATTGTGGTGCGACTTGATGGTCATCGCCTTCTTGCTCTTGGCGCCGGCCGATTCGATTACGTCCGGATAGATCGTTCCCTGGGCCAGCCAGCGCGCCTTCTTGAGCTTGGCCGCCTCGGTCTGGAAGACTTCAACGAACTCGGCGCCGATGATCTTGCGCTTTCGCTCGGGGTCGGATTCACCGCTGAGTTTCTTGAGAAACTGCGCGGCAGCATTGACATGAATGACCCGCACGCCCAGCGCCGAAAAGGTTTCCATCACCTGCTCGGCCTCGTTCAGGCGCAATAAGCCATGGTCCACAAAAACGCAGGTGAGCTGGCTGCCGATGGCACGCTGCAATAGCGCTGCCGCCACGGAACTGTCGACACCGCCCGACAGTCCGAGAATTACCTCCTCCTCGCCAACCTCGCGCTTGATGCGCGCGACCGCCTCGGCGACATAGTCGACCATGACCCAGTCCGGCTTCGCCTTGCAGATGTCGAGCACGAAGCGCGACAGGATCGCCTGGCCCTGCTTCGTGTGCGTAACCTCGGGATGAAACTGGACCGCATAGAATCCGCGCGCCTCATCGGCCATCGCGGCAATCGGACACGACTCGGTAGACGCCATGAGCGCGAATCCGGGAGGCATTGCCGTCACCTTGTCACCGTGGCTCATCCACACATTGAGCAGTCCATGACCGTCCGCACTGGTGTGATCGAATATTCCCTCCAGCAGGCGCTTGTGACCGCGGACGCGCACCTCGGCAAAACCGAATTCGCGCGTCTGGCCCCCTTCCACCTTGCCGCCCAGTTGTTGCGCCATCACCTGCATGCCGTAGCAGATTCCGAGTACCGGCACGCCCAGCTCGAATACGACTCGCGGCGCCTTGTCGGTCGACTCCTCATAGGCTGACATGTGACTGCCAGACAGGATTACCCCGATCGGGGCAAAGTCACGGATGAACTGGTCGCTGACATCGCACGGGTGGATCTCGCAATACACGTGAGCCGCGCGCACGCGCCTGGCAATCAGCTGGGTAACCTGGGAACCGAAGTCGAGTATGAGGATGCGCGAGTGCATGTCAGGCAGGGGGGGCAGTAGCGGGATTGGGGGAGTCGTCGCGCAAAAGGCGTGGCAGCGCGAACAGGAGAGCCAAAAAGGCGAGCAGCGATGCGAGGAAAAATGGCGCACCCAGTCTCCAGTCGCCGGCCGGCAAGTGGCCGACCTGGGCGAACAGGGTGGCACCAAGCACGGGGGCAATGACGATCATGAGACTTGACAGGGAACTGAGCGCGCCGAGGGTCGCTCCCTGATCGCTGGCGTCGGCCGCCTCGGAGACAATGCTCTGCAGCGGCGGCCCGGCAGCCATGGCGAACAGGTTGCAAAAGATGATCACGTACATCACCCAGCCAGCGCTAGCCAGCCCATAGGCGATGTAGGCGAGCGTTGCCGAGGTGAGGCCGATCAGCACCAGGTGACGCCGGCCGAACCATTTGAGTAGTCGTGACAGCAGCAGGCCCTGCACCAGCGCAAACGAGATACCCACCACGAACAGCGAGACCCCATTCTGCTGGGGTCCCCAGTCAAAGCGGCGCGTCGTATAGAGCACCCAGGTCGTCTGCAAAATGAACTGCGCCAGATTTATCAGGCCGATCGTGACAATCAGGCCGCCCACACCCTTTAGCTCCGAGAGTCGCAGTAGCGCAGCAAACGGATTGGCCCTGGCAAGCTCGATGCGCGTCACACGCCGCTCTGGCGCCAGGGACTCCGGAAGCACGAATACTCCGTAGAGGACGTTGAGCCCGCTCAGCCCCGCTGCGCACAAAAAGGGCAGTCGTAGGTCATATTCGCCGAGCACGCCACCGATCACCGGCCCGAGTATGAAGCCCACGCCAAAGGCCGCACCGAGCTTGCCAAAGCGCGCGGCGCGCTCCTCGGGAGCCGTGATGTCGGCGACGTAGGCCGTTGCCACGGCCAGATTGGCCGACAATGCACCACCGAGCAGGCGCCCGATCAATAACAGCCATAGAGAAGTTGCGAAATAGGTGATCAGGAAATTGACACCCATCCCGGTAATTCCGAGCAAAAGCAGCGGTCGGCGCCCGATCCTGTCTGATAGCGCTCCCAGGAACGGCGCGCACAGGAACTGCATCAGCCCGAAACTGCACACCAAAGCGCCATACCAGTAGGCCTGGGCATCCCGGCTCGTGGTCATCTGACCGACCAGGCCCGGCAGCACGGGAATGATGAGGCCAATGCCGATCAGATCGATCAGCACCGTAACCATGATGAATCCCATGCCCGCCTGCCGCCCCCGGCCTGCGGCCACCGGGTTCGAGGAATCGTTCACGGACGGCTACTCGACACGGTAATTGGGGGCTTCCTTGGTGATCTGGACATCGTGGACGTGCGACTCTCGCATGCCCGCCGACGTAATCTCGACGAACTGCGCCTGAGAACGCATGTCATCGATATTGGCGCAGCCACAGTAGCCCATTGAAGAACGCAGTCCGCCGGTCAGCTGGTGCAGGATCGCCAGCACGCTGCCCTTATAGGCGACCCGGCCCTCAATCCCTTCGGGTACCAGCTTCTCAGCGTTCAAGTCACCTTCCTGGAAATAGCGGTCCGCCGAGCCGTCCTGCATGGCGCCAAGCGACCCCATGCCGCGATAGCCCTTGTAGGAACGACCCTGAAAAAGGATCACTTCGCCAGGCGCCTCCTCGGTGCCCGCGAACAGGCCACCCATCATGACGCTATAGGCCCCGGCCGCGATTGCCTTGGCGATATCACCCGAATAGCGCACGCCGCCATCGGCAATCAGGGGCACGCCGCTGCCATCGAGCGCCTTGGCGACATTGGCGATGGCCGTAATCTGCGGCACGCCCACGCCGGCGACGATGCGGGTGGTACAGATCGATCCCGGACCGATCCCGACCTTGACGGCATCCACGCCCTGCTCGACGAGCGCGCGCGCGCCTTCGCCCGTGGCGATATTGCCGCCGATGACCTGCAAATCCGGAAAATTCTTCTTCACCCAGCGAACCCGTTCGAGCACGCCCTTGCTATGACCGTGCGCAGTATCGACTACCAGCACGTCCACCCCGGCGGCGGCGAGCAGCTCGCAGCGTTCCTCGGTGTCGTCACCCACACCGACGGCGGCGCCCACGCGCAGCTTGCCCTGTTCGTCGCGACAGGCATTGGGGTGCTCGGTCGCTTTCTGGATATCCTTGACGGTAATGAGTCCGCGCAATTCGAAGGCGTCGTTGACCACCACCACGCGCTCGAGGCGATGGCGGTTCATCAGGCGCTTGGCCTCGATCAGACTTGCTCCCTCGCGCACCGTGACCAGTTTTTCGAGCGGCGTCATTTTCTCGCGCGCCTCGGCGTCCAGTTCCTCCTCAAAACGCAGGTCACGATTGGTGATGATGCCCACCACCTTCTTGCCCTCTACGACCGGAAAGCCGGAAATGCCGTGTTGCGCCGTGAGCGCTATGACGTCTCGGATTTTCATGTGTGGGGGAATCGTGATCGGGTCGCGCAGCACACCCGATTCATAGCGCTTGACCCGGGCCACTTCGCGGGCCTGATCGCGCGCCGAGAGATTCTTGTGCACGATACCGATGCCACCCTCCTGGCCCATTGCTATGGCAAGGCGCGATTCCGTCACGGTGTCCATTGCAGCCGAGACGAGCGGAATGTTCAGCTCGATGGCACGCGAAAGGCGGGTTTTGAGAGTAGTATCGCGAGGAAGGATGGCCGAGTAGGCCGGAATCAGGAGGACGTCATCGAACGTCAGTGCTTTCTGAACCAAACGCATTGCGTTTTCCTTAAGGCACAAAAGCGGATTATACAGAAAGTCGCGGCCGGCCTCTCGTGCATGAGGCCGTCGGGGAAGTACCACATCCCGCATTGACGCAAAACAGTGCCTCGCGTACTGTGAGGGTCGATTTCGTTGGAGTAGAAAAGCATGCGCACCTTCGCATCGATAAGCTGTGCCGCGCTGATAGTTTGCGCAGCGACTCTGCCTTCGCTGGCCTGTGCCCAGTGGGTCTGGAAGGACGATCAGGGTCATATGGTCATGAGTGACCAGCCCCCGCCCAAGGATGTCCCGGAGTCGCGCATCGTGCGCTCGCCCTCGGGCCGCAGCCTTACACCCGCTCCCGCAACCCCGGCTCCCGCCGCAGCGGACGGCGATAACAAGCCCAAGACGCTGGCCGAGCAGGACGCCGACTTCAAAAAGCGCCAGAAGGACGCCGCCGAGGCCGCCAAGAAGCAGTCTGACGAAGAGCAGAAAAAGGCCGCGATCGCCAAGGCCTGCCAGCAGCAGCGTGACAATCTGGCCGCGCTGCAAAGCGGTCAGCGCATGGCGACCTATGATTCCAGCGGCAATCGCTCGATCATGGACGACAGTGCGCGCAATGCGGAAATGGCGCGCCAGCAGTCCGAGATCGCCGCGAACTGCCACTAGGGCCGGCGCGCACTCGCCTTGCGCTTGCGCGTCGCCCGGGCGCGCGCGAGGCGCGCTTCGTTGGGGCTAAGGAGAAGCGGTCGCAGAATGTCCACGCGGTCGCCGTCAGCGAGCACATGTCCGGTCTCGCAGCGTTTGCCAAAGATTCCAAAGCTGCAGTCCTCGCTCGACAGGTCGCAGCGTTCGGGCAGCCCGCTCGCCGCGAGCGCGTCGCCCAGCGTCGCACCGCGCGCTAAGACCAGCTGCACTGAATAGAGCGCCTCGGGCAGGGCGTAGACCACCTCAACGCGCACCACCTCGCTCATGGACCGTAGAGCGCCTGGGCGCGCCGCGTAAAGCTGTCGATGAAGCTGTTGGCGATCTGATGGAATACCGGGCCGAGCAGGCGCTCAAGCAGTGCCGAGGAAAAACCATAGGTGAGTCGGAACTCGACCTTGCACGAACCCTCGCCAAGCGCGATAAAGCACCAGGAGCCGTCGAGCTCGGAGAAGGGGCCCTCGACCAGTTCCATGTCGATGCGCTCGTTGGCGACAAGGCTATTGCGTGTGGTGAAGCTTTTGCGCACGGTGAGATAGACGATCTCGACAGTGGCCAGTGCACTGATGGCCGAGTCGCGTACTACCCGGCTGCTGCCGCACCACGGCAGGAACTGCGGGTACTTCTCGACATCGTCGACGAGAGCATACATTTGCGCCGCCCCGTAGGGCACGAGCACTGACTTCTCCACTACAGCCATACGCGATGCGGTCCCGGTTGCTAGAATGCGCGATTGACTTTGCGGTCGCTTCGTCGCGCAGCGCAAGTCAGGGGCATTGTACCCAAGCCCCGCAGCCCGGATCATTCCCATGAGCATCATAGAAAACCGCAAGGCCCTGCACGACTATTCGATCGAGGAGCGCTTTGAAGCGGGCCTTGAGCTGCTTGGCTGGGAGGTCAAGGCGATTCGCGCTGGACGCAGCAATATCAAGGAGGCCTACGTTTTCGTGCGCGACGGCGAGGTGTTTCTTCTTGGGGCGCACATCACGCCCCTTGCCCAGGCTTCCACCCACGTCCTGGTTGATCCGACCCGAACCCGCAAACTGCTGCTGCACAATGCCGAGATCCGCAGGCTGATCGGCAAGGTCGAGCGCGCCGGATACACGCTGGTGCCACTCGATCTGCATTTCAATCGCGGACGCATCAAGCTCAACGTCGGCCTCGCCAAAGGTAAGAAGCTGCACGACAAGCGCGACGCGGATCGCGAGCGCGACTGGAAGCGCGACCAGCAGCGCTTACTCAAGCAGAACACGCGCTAGGCAGACACCGCCCGGCGTGCCGACCAAGGGGCGCCGGCTCGAATGCCCTCAACGGGCTGCGGACTGGCTCTTCACAATGGTCAGTGCCGCGCCGATCAGGCTGCCGACATCGGCGAAGTTTGCCGGAATGATGACCGAATTGCCGACCTTGGCCAGATTGCCAAAGGCGTTCACGTACTGCTCGGCGACCTTCAGGTTTACCGCGTCCATGCCACCCGGCGAACTGATGGCCGCAGCCACCTGACGGATCGCGCCCGCGGTCGCCTCGGCAATCGCCAGTACTGCGGCTGCATCGCCCTGGGCTTTGTTGATGACGGCCTGCTTCTCACCCTCGGAGCGCGCAATCGAAGCCTCGCGCTCGCCGGTTGCGATATTGATCTGCTCCTGGCGGCGCCCCTCGGAGGCCGCGATCAGCGCGCGCTTTTCGCGCTCGGCGGTAATCTGCGCCTGCATGGCGTGCAGAATTTCCTTGGGTGGTGTGAGGTCCTTGATCTCATAGCGCAGCACCTTGACACCCCAGTTGCCGGCCGACTGGTCGATCGCCGAGACCACACTGTGATTGATGAAGTCGCGCTCCTCGAAGGTCTTGTCGAGTTCGAGCTTGCCGACCACCGAGCGCAGGGTTGTCTGGGCAAGCTGCGTGATGGCGACGATGTAGTTCGACGAGCCGTAGGACGCGCGCATCGGATCGGTCACCTGGAAATAGAGGATGCCATCGACCTGCAACTGGGTGTTGTCGCGCGTGATACAGATCTGACTCGGTACGTCGAGCGGTATCTCCTTCAAGGAATGCTGATAGGCAACCCGGTCGGCGAAGGGCAAAATGAAGTTCGCGCCGGGCGTCAGGGTCTCGTGATATTTGCCAAAACGCTCAACCACCCAGGCGTTCTGCTGGGGCACCACCTTGACCGCACGCAGCACGAACACGACAAACAGAACCAGCAGCACCATCGCTACGGTAAAACCTGACATGGAACCTCCTAGTTGGTCGAGCCTGCGCGACCGAGCACGAGCGTGCTGCCGCGAATTGCCTTGATGACCAGCGCTCCGGTCTGATCATCCCCTTCGCTCTCCGGTATGGCATCCCACTGGCTGCCGCGATACTCGACCCGGGCGTGACCGTGTTTCCAGCCCGCTACCCTCACCTCCTGGCCGATATCGAGAACGACGTCGGGATTGCTGCTCGAATGCACCTGTCCGGCGCGCTGGCGCATGCGGATGCGATGAAACAGGATCACCGCCGTGAGTCCGACCACGCTGCCAACGATGATCTGGATCATCAATTCCAGACCCGCCAGGGCGCACAGTGCCGCGGCGATGGCACCCACGCTCAACATGAGCAGGTAATAGGTTCCTGTGAAGATCTCGATTGCCAGCAGAGCAAACAGCACTACCAGCCAGCTTGCCGTATCACTCATTGCCACTCCCGAATGCTGATTGCGCCATATCGGGCGCGATGCACAGCGAGATTACGCCAAGTTTGGGAAACTTGCGCGCAATCGCCCATAGCTCGGAAATCAGGGGCTGAGGTGTGCCGCGCTGGAACCCGCCACGACGCTGGTGTGCGGGGTACTCGGACTGCTCGGTGCGAGGGGACGTTCGGCGTGGGGCGGGATCGGTCGCCCGACGGGCCACCAGGCGGCCCGCGCCAGACCGAAGGCGTATTGGCAATCGATTAGTGTCACGCCATCGCCTGCAAGGCAGGATTGGGGGCGTGCGGCGCTGGTCGCTGCTGCCTGGGCTTCGAGCAACTGCTGGCGCGCCCGCTCGGAGGCGATCTGGGCGTCGAGCAGACGGCGCTGCAGGAACTTTTCTTCATTGGCCTGGTTCTGCGCCTCGCGCGCCAGACGTGCCTCGCGCTCACTGGCCGTCTCCTCGCTTTGGGCAGAAAGGCGGACGTCGACCGGGCGCACCGTGTGTGCGGCCTCACCGGTCTTTGGCGGGGCGGTTCCGTAATTGACGACGCCGGTCTCGTCAGTCCAGCGATAGACCGGGTCGGCCGCGCCCACCGACCCGGACAAGACCCAGGCAAGAGCGGCGAGGCAAGCGAAGCGTTTCATGGCCGACATCCCGCCGGCGGAAGATGCGCCAGCATTGCCCATTGTGGCACCAAGCCAGGATCAATGGCTACTGGCCAGGGCGTTCCAGGTGTCAATAACTGTATCCGGATTCAGGGACAGAGAACCGATTCCTTCATCGACCAGCCAGCGCGCGAAATCGGGATGATCAGACGGGCCCTGCCCGCAAATTCCGACATATTTGCCGGCATCGCGGCAGGCCCGAATGGCGAGGCTCAAGAGCGCCTTGACCGCCGGATCCCGCTCGTCAAAGCCAGCCGCGACCAGTCCCGAATCGCGGTCAAGCCCGAGCGTGAGTTGCGTCAGATCGTTCGAGCCGATCGAGAAGCCATCAAAATACTCAAGGAACTGCTTGGCCATGATGGCGTTCGAGGGCAGCTCGCACATCATGATCACGCGCAAGCCGGATTCGCCACGACGCAAGCCGTTGGCAGCCAGGAGATCGATCACCTGGCGGGCCTCGCCAAGGGTGCGAACGAAGGGCACCATCAGCTCGACATTGGTCAAGCCCATGTCATCGCGCACGCGCCGCATGGCGCGGCATTCCATCTCGAAGCACTCGGCGAAATCGGGAGAGATGTAGCGCGAAGCGCCGCGAAAACCCAGCATTGGGTTCTCTTCGTCCGGTTCATAACGCGATCCGCCAATCAGTTTCTTGTACTCATTGGACTTGAAATCCGACAGGCGCACGATGACGGGCTTGGGCCAGAAAGCCGCGGCGATGGTCGCAACCCCCTCGGCGAGTTTGTCGACATAAAAGCCCCTTGGCGAGGCATGACCGCGGGCGACGCTCTCGACTGCCTTCTTCAGATCCGCGTCAATATTCGGATAGTCGAGAATCGCCTTGGGATGCACCCCGATGTTGTTATTGATTATGAATTCCAGCCGCGCCAGTCCAACGCCATGATTGGGAATGCTCTGAAAATCAAATGCCAGCTGCGGATTGCCGACGTTCATGGTGATCTTGACGTCAATCTCCGGGAGCGCGCCGCGCGTGATCTCGGTAACCTCGGTTTCGAGCAGACCCTCGTAGATATGCCCTTCGTCCCCCTCGGCACACGACACCGTGACGAGCGCGCCGTCGCGCAACAGGCTCGTTGCATCCCCGCAGCCGACCACCGCCGGAACACCCAGCTCGCGGGCAATGATGGCGGCGTGACAGGTCCGGCCGCCGCGATTGGTGACGATCGCCGAGGCGCGCTTCATGACCGGCTCCCAGTTCGGGTCAGTCATGTCGGCAACCAGCACGTCGCCCGGCTGCACGCGCTCCATCTCGGAGGCATCGCGGATTACCCGGACCGGACCGGCTCCGATCTTCTGGCCAATGGCGCGGCCCTTGACGAGGACCGCTGCCTGGCCCTTGAGCCGAAAGCGATGCTCGGAAATGGCGGGATTGGCTTGTGACTTCACTGTCTCCGGTCGCGCCTGGAGGATGTAGATCTTGCCATCACGCCCGTCCTTGCCCCACTCGATGTCCATCGGCCGGCCGTAATGCTTTTCGATGATGACCGCGTAGCGCGCAAGCTCAGTCACATCTTCATCGGTGATGCAGTAGCGGTTGCGCTGCTCGGCCGCAATGTCGACCGTGCGAACGCGCTCGCCTGAGCCCGCCGGGGCGAACTCCATCTTGATCAGTTTGGAGCCGATCTGGCGGCGGATGATGGCCTGTTTGTTCAGGGCCAGCATGGGCTTATGCACATAGAATTCATCCGGATTTACGGCGCCCTGCACCACCGTCTCGCCGAGTCCATAACTTGCGGTAATGAAGACGACGTCGCGAAAGCCCGATTCGGTATCGAGGGTAAAGAGCACCCCGGAGGCTGCGAGGTCGCTGCGTACCATGCGCTGCACCCCAGCAGACAGGGCGACCTCGGCGTGGGCATAGCCCTTGTGGACCCGATAGGAGATCGCCCGGTCGTTGTAGAGCGAGGCGAAGACCTGCTTGATTGCGATCAGTACCGCCTCGATACCGACCACATTGAGGTAGGTCTCCTGCTGACCGGCAAAGGACGCGTCCGGCAGGTCTTCCGCGGTCGCAGAGGAGCGCACCGCAAATGATATTTCACTTGTACTTTCCGACTCAAGCTTATGAAATGATTCTCTTATTTCATTTTCAAGATCGCTTGGAAGGGGCGCCTCGATGATCCAGCGCCGGATCTCGGCACCGGCCTGGGACAGCGCCCGTACATCGTCGATATTCAATCCGGGCAGCCGTGCTGCGATCTTTTTGGCAAGGTCGCTCGCCCCGAGAAAGCGCCGGAATGCCTCAGCGGTCGTGGCAAATCCGCCCGGCACCCGGACTCCGGCACCGGCGAGCTGGCTGATCATCTCGCCAAGCGAGGAATTCTTGCCCCCGACGGTCTCGACATCTGCGGCACGCAGCCGCTCAAAAGCCACCACCAGGGCGGAATCCGACATAATCAACCTTTCAATGGCAACATTTTCCGAGTCGCGCGCATTGTATCTTGCGTGCCTTTTTTTGCAACGCACCAACGCCCCTCCATGATGCCCGAAGCCGTCCCGGAAGCCCCCGCCCAAGCCGCGTCGCGCACGGTTTTTTTTGTATCCGACGGCACCGGCATTACCGCCGAAACTTTCGGGCACAGTCTGTTGGCCCAATTCGAGCAAGTGCACTTTCATCAGGTGCGCCTGCCTTTCATCGACAACATCGAAAAGGCGGCCGAGGCGATCGAGCGCATCAACCAGGTAGCCAAGCAGGAGGGTCGCCGGCCGATCATCTTTTCAACCCTGGTCAATCAGCAGATCAATACCGTCGTGCGTCAGGCCCAGGGACTGTTCCTCGACCTTATTCAGACTTTCGTCGAACCCCTCGAAAACGAACTTGGCTTCAAGTCTTCGCATTCGATTGGACGCTCGCACAACATGGCCGACTCCAAGCAATACCAGGAGCGCATCGAGGCGATCAATTTCGCGCTCTCGCACGATGATGGCCAGTTGCACGAGGGGCTCGACATCGCCGACGTCATCCTGGTTGGGGTTTCGCGCAGCGGAAAAACGCCCACCAGCCTCTATCTTGCGATGCAGTACGGTATCAAGGCAGCCAATTACCCGCTGATCCCCGAAGACTTCGAACGCAACCGCCTGCCGTCGGCCCTGCCCCCGCGGCGGCGCAAGCTTTTCGGACTGTCAATTTCCCCGGAACGACTGTGCGAAGTGCGCAACGAGCGCAGGCCCGGCAGCAAGTACGCGTCGATCGAGAATTGCCGCTTTGAAGTGAACGCGGCCGAAGCGCTGATGCGGCGCGAGTCAATCCAGTGGCTCTCCTCAACCACGAAGTCAATCGAGGAGATAGCAACCACAATCCTTCAGGAAATCCGCATCGAGACGCGTTCGTTTTAAGCGCGTCTGCAACACAACCAAAGGCGCTCACGTCTGTGGTTTAATTCATCCCACTTATTGGACCGGTGATCTGCCCTGGGGGCAGCATTTCCGGAGTCAACTCACGGAATAATCAGACCAGCCCGTGTTCTCCCAACTCCATTTGCGGATTCGCTCGGCCCACGCGCAGCAGGACAGCGCCTCTGCGCAGGCGACCTCTCGTGAGAGTGCACTATTCGGTGACGCAGTAGCCAGCATGGAATCGCTGGAGTTGCTCGGAGCATGGCTCGACGCCGCGGTGTGCTGCTGCGACGAGAATTTTCGCATCGTCGCTGCGAACAGTCGTTATGCGAGTCAGTGTGCGAGCGAACCGGTGGCGCTCACGGGCGCAAGCCTTGAGACCCTCGCTGGACCCGACAACTGGGCCCTCCTCTTTCCCTACCTCAAACGCGTGCTCGCTGGCGAACACGTGCGCCTGACGGCCGGTCACGGCGGCGATGGCGCGCAAGCCATGCAAAGCGAATTCGAACTGCGTCCCTGGCTTGATGCGCCAGGCGATGTGCGCGGCGCGATCATCGCTATCCGAGAGACGGCAGCCAGCGAAGGCAGCGTCGTACCCGATGCTGCCGAGATCCCCCATCCGATGGCGCTGCTCGACGAGAATGGTCGCTGCCAGTGGAGTAACGCGGCCCTGCACACCCTGCTTGGCCCGCAAGCCGATTCGCTGGTTGTGGGTAGCCAGAGCAAGGGGCTCGGTGCCGCGCTGGCCCCGACCCTGACTCGTGCGCTCGCTGAGGGCAGTGCGCATTGCGAACTGCAGTACGTCCGTCCCGGCAGCGATCCACGCTGGATGCGCTTTGACATACTGCAGGAAGCGGCCATGGGAGCGGGCGTCTCGACACGCGCTTATCTATTTGTCACCGATGTGCAGTCGCAGCGCGGCGCGCGCGATGCGCTCGAGCGCAGCGAACGCTACTTCCGCGCTTTCTCGGAAATCAGTCCCGAGGCAGTTACCTATCTTGATCGCCAACGCTGTTTTCGCTATGCGAATCGCACTTTTCTCGAGCAGATCAAGATGCGGCCCGAAGAGGTTATCGGACGCACCTATGAGCAGGTGCTCGGCGCCGCCCGCGCCGCGACGAGTCGCGAGCCTTTCGAGCGCGCTCTGGGCGGCGAGATCGTCTCGGTCGAGGCCAGTGAGGAGAGCGACGGCAAGACGGTCTGGCGCGAAGTCCGCTATCTGCCCTTGCGCATGCCGGACGGCCGCGTCGACGGCGTATATGTCGCCTCGCACAGTATCGACGAACACAAGCGCGCCCAGGGTACGCTGCGCGAGCAGAGTACACGCGGGCGCGTCCTGACGGACAACCTGCCTGCGCAGGTCAGCTACCTCGGTGCCGATCGCCGATTTCGCTACGTCAACTATCGTTTTCTGGCTGACAATGCCCTCTCCGAATCTGAAGTTATCGGGCGCACGCCGCTCGAAGTCTTCGGACCCGAGATCGACGCGCAGCTGCAGCAGAATGTCGACGCCGCAGTGCGCGGCGAGCGCGTCCAGTTCGAACGGCGCTCGTCACCGCGCGCCCCGGATGCACGCTGGTGGCGCGTCTCGGTGGTAGCCGATCACGACGAGAATGGCGAGCTGCAGGGCACCTATGGGATTGCAGTCGACATCACCGAGGCACGCCTGGCCCAGGAGCGCCTGCTCCAGCAGCAGCAGTGGATCGAGTCCTTCATCGAGAACTTCCCGCAGGCGCTCGGTTATGTGGATCCGACCGGCATCTATCGCTACGCCAATCGTGCCTTCGCCGAGCTGCTCGGTCAGACACGCCTGGCCGTGGTTGGCTCGCCTGCCCATCTGACCTTCCCGAGCGCGGCCAGTGACGGCATCCGCAAGTCGCTGGCTGCTGCCTGCAGCGGCGAGCAGCGCCGCTCCGAACATGAAATGACCTTGAAGGGCGTGCAGCTGTGGATCGCCATCGAGTGGCTACCTGATCGCGACGAACGCGGCGCCCTGCGTGGCCTCTACACGCTCGCTCAGGACGTAAGTGACGCGCGTCGCGCACGCTTTGATTACGAGCGCTCGGTTCAGGAAATGCAGCGCGCCATGGACAGCGTGGCCATGCCGATCAGCTTTGTCGACGGTGAACAGCGCATCCGCTTTGTGAATCACACCTCGACCATCTGGTATGGGCGACGTCCGGACGAACTGATCGGACTGCCGCTGAAGTCGCTGCTCTCCGAAGAAGACTATGGTTTCGCCACACCCTATATCGAAGCAGCTCTGGCCGGACAGTCGGTGCAGTACGAACGCGAGATGCGCTATCACGATGGGATTCGGCGCTGGGTATTGCTGCGTTATGTCCCGACCAAGGATGACGCGGGCAAGGTAAACGGCTTTTACACTACCGCCACCGACATTCAGGCGCGCAAGCAGCAGGAACTTGCCTTGCAGCAAGCCAACTGGCTGCTCACGGCCCACTTCGAGAACACTCCGCTGGCGTCCTTCACGCTCGACGCCGACGATCGCGTCACCCGCTGGTCATCGCAGGCGGAGAAGCTATTTGGCTGGCACCGCGACGAAGTGCTCGAGCGCCCCTTCTGGCGCGTTGGCGTGCTCGACGAACGGCTCGCCACCGACTTTTTCCCGAAAAATGAGGCGCGCCTCGGGACCGAGCCGAACTCGCGACGCCATATTGCCATGGCGCGCCGTCGCGACGGCCAGGAAATCGCCTGCGAGTGGCACATCGCCGCTTTGCGCGATGCCCATGGTCGCATCACCTCGGTCTTGAGCCTGGTGCAAGACATCTCCCAGCGCGTTGAGACCGAGAAACGCCTTATCGAGATCGCGCAGCGCGACACGCTCACCAAGCTGCTCAATCGCAATGCCCTTGAGCCGACGCTCAACCGCTTTATCGAGCGCGCGCGCATCGAGCTCTCCGGTGTCGCCGTGCTGTTCATCGATCTGGATCACTTCAAGAACATCAACGACACCCTCGGTCATCGCGTGGGCGACCTGATGCTCATCGAGATCGCCAGCATCCTGCGACGCTGCGTACGCGCCGAGGATGAGGTGGCGCGCATCGGTGGCGATGAGTTCATGGTGATCGTGGGACATCAGCGTCCCAAGGCGATTGCCCATGAGACGGCGCAACGCATCATTCACGCACTGCGCGATCCGATCCGCGTAGAGAACCAGCGCCTGCAGGTGGCGGCCAGCATCGGTGTGGCGGTCTATCCGGACCATGGCCACACCCCCGAAGCCCTGCTGCGCAGCGCCGATCTGGCGATGTACAAGGCCAAGGACAATGGCAAGGACCGCTTCGAGTTCTTTTCGGCGTCGCTCGCCCAGCACAGTGAGCGGCGCTCAGCGATCAAGACGGCCTTGCGCCTGGCACTGCAGCGCGACACACTCAAGTTGTACTACCAGCCGCGAGTGGGGGTCGCCGATGGGCAGATGGCCGGGGCCGAGGCCTTGTTGCGCTGGAACGATCCGCGGCTTGGCCCGATTGGTCCCAAGGAATTCATAAATATCGCCGAAGAGTCCGGCCTGATCCACGAACTCGGACTCTATGTGTTCCGCAAGGCCTGCCAGCAGATCCGCGACTGGCAGGACCGCGGCGTCGAGATTGGCACCATCTCGGTCAATTTCTCGGCCCATCAACTGCTCGTCGCGACCTTTATCGACGAGGTCGACCTGGTGCTCGAGCAGACCGGCTGCGATCCACGCGCCATAGAGGTTGAAATCACCGAAACCAGCATGCTCTTCGATCTGGGCGTGACCAAGAACGTTATCACCGACCTCAAGCACCGCGGCATGCGCATTGCCATCGACGATTTCGGCACCGGCTATTCGAGCCTGTCACACCTGCAACAGCTTGAGATCGACACCCTGAAGATCGACCAGGGCTTCATTCGCGACATGCTCGACGACGCAAGCGATTTTGCGATCACCCGCTCGGTGATCAGTCTGGGTGCCGGGCTGGGACTTTCAGTCACCGCCGAAGGGGTTGAGAATGAGCACCAACTCAACGCCCTGCGTGAAGCCGGCTGCGACCATTACCAGGGCTTCTACTTCAGCCCGGCGGTGGTGGTCGAGGACTTCGAGGTGATGATCAAGGACAATGGCCTGCGGGCACTCACCCAGCCGGTCCCCCAGCAACTGGCCGACTAGACACCGCCTGCAGCCTCAGCGCGGCTGAACGCTAAGGAGCGCCGCGGGAGAATAGGTCTTCTGGAAGGCGCGCCAGAGATCACCCGAGCGAACCAGGCCCTCGAACAAATCGCGCAACTGCAAGCGATCGGATTCGGGCAGGCTGTTCGAGCGTCCGATGTATACGCCTGAATCGCGCCACGGCAACTCGTCTAGGGGCTCGATGCGCAGCTGGGGAACGAGGGCCCTTAAGCGAGCATCACTGGAGATTGCGCCGATCAGAATTGCCGGAACCATCAGGGTCACGTCGGCGCTGCCGGCATTCAAGGCGCGCGCCACCGAAGTGACATCGGCCTCCAGCGACAGACGTCCACGCCTGCCCATCTCATCGAGCAGGTCCTGGTAGGCCGGCCCATAGTCAAAGCCGCGCACCAGCGCCAGGCGCAGCTGTGGGTCATCGATCAGTTCCTTGAGACTGTGCAGCGGCCCGCGTGCGCTCTGCAGCGAGATCAGCGTGGGACGTACCCGGATCAGCGGCACAAATTCACCCACCTCATCGCGCCTGGGAGATTGGGAAGCCGGAATGAGGAGATCCGCCGCGCCACTATCGAACATCTGCTCCTGGCGCGCGCGCGGCACCGCAATAAGCTCGAACCGGCAGCCGGCACGCGGTGCGGCCGCGCGCATCAAGTCTGGGTAGACGCCGCTGATGTTGTCGGCATCAATCACAATGCTCTGGCCGATGGGTGCCACGGGCACCACTATCGTGCGCGTACAGTGCGCGCATGCCGATACTGCCATCATCCACAACAGCAGCGCCGCAGCGATTCCCGGACCACTCGCAAGAATGGCCGCGTGCAACGCATTGGTACCCGCCTTTGCCTGCATCGGATCTTCGCCCGTGTGTGACCGGCAGCGCCATGCCGTGCTGAACTGGTCTTAAGTCTATTGCATCCGGCGCCGCTCGGCCAGAGCGGCGCCTCCTGAGCCTCCTTAGCGCGGCGCCTGGTGCTGGCGCAGCTGCTCGAACAGGCACACCGCTGCGGCAGCGGCGACATTGAGCGATTCGATGCCACCCGGCTGGGGGATCCGCACCTGCTGCGAGCGCGCCAGCAGCGCTGCCGACACACCCTGCCCTTCGTTGCCAAATACCCAGGCGAGTGGTCGCCTCAGATCGATCTCGTAGAGGCTTTGTGCTGCGTGCGAGCTGGTGGCGAGAAGCGGCACCTCGGCACTGCGGGCCAGTTCTTCGAGCTTGGCTTCCTCGGTGATGCGCAAATGAAAGTGCGCGCCCATGCCGGCGCGCAGCACCTTGGGAGACCAGGCGGCTACCGTGCCCTGGCCGCAGATGACCTCCCTGATTCCGGCGCCGGCGGCCGAGCGCAAGACGGAGCCGAGGTTGCCCGGATCCTGGATCCGATCGATGAGCAAGGCATTGGCCACAATCGCGCCACAGGTGTGCCGCGGCACGGCGATCACGAAGGCGACGCCGATCCCCTCCTCGAGCTGGCTAAGTCCGGCGAACAGCCGATCCGAGAGCCTCACCAGCAAGGGCTCGGGCAGGCGTCTGGCAATCTCGGCAACCTCGGGATTGGCAAAGGCAGTCTCGGAAATCACTCCGAGAACAGGAGTGCCAAGCGCATCGAGGTAAGTCTTGCACAGGTGAATGCCCTCGATGAGCGTTTGTCCGGCGCGCTTTCTGAATGGCGCGCTCGACGCGAGGCGGCGCAGCTCCTGATAGCGCTCGTTGCTGCGCGATTCGATGAAATTCATGGCAGAAGCACCGTCTCCCAGCAGGCCCGGACCGGCGCAAATGAACGGCGATGCACGGGCGTTGGCCCGCACAGGCGCAGCGCCGTAAGGTGTGCCTTGGTGCCATAGCCCATGTGACGATCGAATCCGTAGTCGGGGTATTTGGCGTGCAGATCACGCATGTAGGCATCGCGCTCGGTCTTGGCAAGAATCGAGGCAGCCGATATCTCGGCCACCAGCGCGTCGCCCGACACGATCGCCTCGGCTGCCATCGGCAGGCGGGGCAGACGGTTGCCATCGATGCGCGCGAAATCCGGCTGGGGATTGAGCGCGGCCACGGCGCGGCGCATGGCTAGTAAGCTCGCATTGAGAATATTGAGTGAGTCAATCTCCTCGACAGACGCCTGGGCTACCGCATAAGCGAGCGCATTCTCGCGAATTAGGAGTGCAAGGCCTTCGCGCCGCACTGCACTCAAGGTCTTTGAATCCCGAAGACCTGAAATGGGTCGCGCCACATCGAGGATTACGGCCGCGGCGAACACGGCGCCCGCCAGCGGACCGCGGCCGGCCTCATCAACGCCACAAACCAGTTTGCCCGTGGCAGCCACGAACAACTCTGCCTGCTTGTGCGAGCCGCGCCTAGGCACGCGCGGCTCGCGCCTGAATGAGACCGGCAATGACTGCCGCCGCGCTGCGCCGGGTATCGCGACGCAGCTCCGCATGCATCAGCGCAAAGCGAGATGCCAGCCGGGAGCGATTGGCTTCATCCTGCAACTGCACCAGCAGTGCAGCAGCGAGCGCCTCCGGGGTGGCGGCATCCTGCAGAAATTCCGGGACGAGCAGCTCGCCCGCAAGAATATTGGGCAAACCCACCCATGGCAGATAGGCCATGCGCCGCATCAGGAGCCACGACAGCCTTGCCATGCGATACATGATGACCATCGGCCGCTTGAAAAGAGCCGCCTCGAGCGTCGCCGTACCCGAGGCGATCAGCGTCGCGTCGCAGGCTGCCAGCGCCGTATGCGATTGCCCATCCACCACGACGAGCCCCTCGATCGGCTTGCGCGCCAGCATGCTTCGAAAAAGCGCACTGGTTGCCGGACTTGCCAGCGGCACCACCACCCGCAGTTCGGGCAGGGCCTTGCTAACCAGGGCGATCGCGGCAAGCATGGCCGGGGCGTTGTAGCGGATTTCGGATAACCTGCTGCCCGGCAGCAAGGCAACGACGGGTAGCTGTGACTCAATCCCGAGCGCGGCGCGGGCTGCCGCACGATCGGCGACATCCGGGATCACGTCGGCAAGAGGATGTCCGACATAGCTCACCGGAATTCCTGCCTTGCGATAGATCGCCTCCTCGAACGGGAACACGACCAGCATGTGGTCAACCGCCGCCTTGATGCGCTCGATGCGCTCGCGCCGCCAGGCCCAGATCGAGGGCGAGATGAAATGCACTGTCAGGATACCTGCGGCGCGCAGACCAGTCTCGAGCCCGAGATTGAAGTCCGGCGCATCGACGCCAATGAAAGCCAGCGGCCGATTAGCAAGCAGCGTATCTTTCAGGCGTCGGCGAATGCTGGCGATCTCGAAGTAGTGGCTCAGCACCTCGACATAGCCACGCACCGACAGCTTTTCGGTCGGCCAGTCGGCGCGAAATCCCTGGGCGATCATTTTCGGGCCGCCAATCCCGTAGGTTTGCAATTCCGGCAGGCGCTCGTGCAGGCCTTCGAGCACCAGGGAAGCGAGCAGATCCCCGGACGCCTCGCCGGCGACCATCGCAACGGGCAGCGTCATCGGCCGGCTACCTAGCGCACGATGCCGCGAGTACTCGCCTGCAGAAACTGCAGCAGCGGCGCGACCAGGGCAGAATGTTCGGCGGTCTCCTCGCTAAGCGCCTCGATCGCGGCCCTGGCTTCCTCGAGGGACAGCCCGCGCCGGTAGAGGTGCCGGTAGGCCTGACGGATCGTGGCGATTGCTTCAGGCGAAAAGCCGCGTCGACGCAGACCCTCGCTGTTGATGCCGTGCGGCGACCCGGGGGCGCCAGCACAGGTCACGTAAGGCGGTAGATCCTGGCTTAGATAGGTATGCGCCGAAGTCATGGCGTGTGCACCCACCTTTACGAACTGATGCACGCCGGTAAGACCACCCAGAAACACCCAGTCACCAAGCTCGACGTGTCCGGCGAGAGTCACGTTATTGGCCAGGATCAGCCGGTCGCCGAGCTGGCAGTCGTGTGCGATGTGCACGTAAGCCATGATCCAGTTATCACTACCCACCCGGGTGACCCCGGCGTCCTGCACGGTTCCGGTATTGAGGGTGCAGTACTCGCGAATGACATTGCGGTCACCGATTTCAAGGCGCGTCGGCTCTCCGGCGTACTTCATGTCCTGCGGCGCGCCGCCAATCGCGCAAAAGGCCGCAATCGTATTGTCGCGACCGATTACTGTGTGGCCCTCGATGACCGTATGGGAACCCACGCGACTGCCCGCCCCTATCGAGACGTGCGGCCCGATCACGGCATAGGGCCCGACGCTCACGCTCTCATCGAGTATGGCTCCAGGCTCGATGATGGCGCTCGGATGAACCTGGGTCATGCCGGATCGTCCTCGGCGATCATCTTGTATGCGCACATCAGGTCCGCTTCGGCCGCCAGCGCCTCGCCCACGTGGGCCTTGGCGCTGTACTTCCACATGCTGCGCGAGGTTCTGGTGATAAGCACATCAATGACCAGCTGGTCACCGGGTAGAACGGGCTTCTTGAAGCGCGCGCCGTCGATGCCCACGAAGTAATACATCGAGCGGTCGTTGGGCTTTTGGTCCATCGTCACAAACGACAGGATGGCCGCAGCCTGCGCCATGGCCTCGATCACCAGCACGCCTGGCATCACCGGGCTGTGCGGATAGTGGCCCGGGAAAAAGGGCTCATTGATCGAAACGTTCTTGACCGCGCGAATACTCTTGCCGGCCTCGCATTCGAGTACGCGATCGATGAGCAACATCGGAAATCGATGCGGCAGGTACTGCAGGATCTTGTGAATGTCCATTGATATCATTTTTCTTCCTCGCCTTGCGAAGACCGACCCTCGAGGGCGCGCACCCGCTCGCGCAAGCGGTCCAGGTGCCGTACGCTGGCCGCACTTCTCTCCCAGGCAGCATTTTCGGCCATGGGATAGAAACCGGTATAGAGCCCGGGCTTGTGAATCGAGTGCGACACGACAGTCGCCACCGAAATATTGACGTCGTCGGCGATGTTGAGGTGCCCGATGATCATCGCCGCCCCACCGATCATGCAACGCGCACCGATCGTCGTGCTGCCGGCGACGCCCACGCAGCCGCAGATCAGCGTATGGTCACCGATGCGCACGTTGTGCCCGATCTGGATCTGATTGTCGAACTTCACGCCATCGCCAATGACGGTGTCCTCGAGGGCGCCGCGGTCGATGGTCGTATTGGCGCCGATCTCGACGTCGCTGCCGATCAGGACGCGCCCGGTCTGGGGTATCTTGACCCAGGTGGCGCCGTCGCGCGCGAAGCCAAAGCCGTCAGCACCGATCACGACCCCGGAATGCACAATGGCTCGTGCGCCGATCTCGCAGCCTTGGTAGATCGTCACCCGGGCATGCAGGAGGCTGTCCGCGCCGACGACTGCTCCAGCTCCGATGACGCAGGCCGGACCGATCGTAGCGCGCGCGCCAATGACAGCGCCGGCTCCGATGACACAGCCAGCACCGATGCGCGCGCTCGGATCGATGAGTGCGCCCGTAACGACGGCACTGGGATCGACGCCCGGCACATGTGGAAGACTTGCCGCATCCGCGAAAAACTGCGCCACCCGGGCAAACAGCAGGTAGGCATTGCTGGTGATCCAAAGCGTCGCGCCGCTCGCCACGGCAGCCTCGGCATCGGCCTCACCGATCAGGATTGCCGCAGCAGCACAGTCGCCAAGGACACTGCGGTAGCGGGGATTGGCAAGAAAAGTGAGTTGACCCGGGCCGGCACCGGTGAGCGTTGCGACGCCTGTTATGGCGCGCTTACCGTCACCGCGCAACTGGCCACCGAAGCGCCCCACCAGTTCGTCCAGCGATATTGCCTTGGGTGCGGGTGCCGCGCTCATTGGTGCGCCATGTCGGCCCCGACTTATTTGTCGGCGTTGAGCAGCGCGATGACCTGGTCGGTGAGATCGACTCGCGGGCTGACGTAGACGGCTTCCTGGACGATCAGGTCAAAGCCCTGCGCCTCGGCCAGTTGCCGAATCACACGATTGGCCTTGTTGACGACCTTGGCGAACTCTTCATTCTGGCGCTGATTCACGTCCTCGGCGAGTTCGCGCTGGCGGCGCTGGTAGTCTTTGTCCTGGTCGGTGAATTCCTTCTGCTTGCGGGCGCGCTCGATGTCGCTCAACACGGCCGCATTTTTCTCGAGGTTCTCGAACATGGCACGCAGCCTCGACCCGGTTTCGGCAAGTTCCTTGCGTCGGTCCGAGAACTCCTGTTCGAGCGCTGCCTGGGCCGCCTTGGAAGGCGTGGAGTCGCGCAGGATGCGGTCAAGGCTGACAAAGCCAATCTTGGGAACGAGGGCGGGAGCACCTGCCGCCGGCTTGCCGGCGGCGTCCTGCGCACCCACTGGGGCGGCAACGGCGCATGCCAGCGCCATCCCGATCGATAGCAGCACGCGACGCGAAATCAACAAGTGGCTCATCGAATCCCCTAGGCGCATGTGACGAGTGGACGAATGCTAGAAACCGCTGCCAATCGTGAACTGCAACTTCTGGATGTTGTCACCTGGCTTCTCGTTGAGCGGCTGGCCAAAACTCAGGCGCAGCGCACCCAGCGGGGAGAGCCAGTTCAGACCGATACCGACCGAGTAGCGCATGTCGACCAGGCCGAGCCGTTCTCCAGGCGAGAATACATTACCACCATCGGCGAACAGAAAGCCACGGAAGGAGTGGTCATTGCCCGAGCCCGGGATCGGGAACAGCAGTTCGGCATTCGCATTGACGCGCTCGGAGCCGCCGAGTGCATCGCCGTAAATGTCGTGCGGACCCAGCGAGCTGGTTTCAAAGCCGCGCACCGAGCCAATGCCGCCGGCATAGAAGTTCTTGAAGATTGGGTAGGTTTCGCCACCGTAGCCGTGACCGAAATCGGCCTCGCCGTTGAGCGACAGCGTGTAGTCCTTGTTGAGCGGGAAATAGTCGGTCTGCTGGTAACCGGTCCGGTAATACTTCACGTCATATGGCGCACTGACTTCGAAGTAGGCCTTCTGGAACTGGCCGTTGGTGGGCGCCTGAATGCTGTTACGACTGTCGCGCTGCCAGGACACGTTGCCAATGAGCAGCGAAGTATATTTTCCGTACTCCGCGACATAGCTGACGAACTGCGGCGGCGCTCCGGTATAGAGATCGATTTCCGTGTTCTCGATACGCGTCCCGAAGAACAGGGTGTCGTACTCGGTGAACGGAATACCAAAACTCAGCGAAGTACCGACGGTCTTGATGGCGTAGTCACCCAAACTCAGGATGTCCGGATTAACGTTGCGCTCATAGACCTCGAACTGGCGACTGATGCCGTCGTCCGTGAAATACGGGTCGAGGATCGTGAAGGCGATATTGCGCTGCAGTGAACTGGTATCGACCGCGATGCTGACCGTCTGACCCGTGCCAAAGACATTGGCCTGGGAGATGGACGCCGAGAGCACCAGCTTTTCAGCCGAAGAGAAACCCGCGCCAACGTTAAAGGCCCCCGTCGGCTTTTCAGTGACGGTGACATTGACGTCGACCTGGTCGGTCGTTCCCGCCACCTGGGGAGTCTCGATATTGACGTCCTTGAAGAAACCCAGGCGCTCGAGTCGTTCCTTGGACAGCTTGATGCGGTCGACGTCGTACCAGCCGGCCTCCGACTCGCGAATCTCGCGCCGAATGACCTCATCGCGCGTCTTGGTATTGCCGGAGATATTGATATTGCGCACGTAGACGCGCCGACCGGGATCGACGTAGATCGTGAAGGCCACGGTGCGCTTTTCGTGATCGACCTCCGGCGAGGCATTGGCGTTGGCGAACGCATAGCCAAGGCCACCCAGGCGCTCGGTGATGCGCTTGGTCGATTCATTGAGCTTGGCACCCGAATAGGTATCGCCCGGACGCAGCGAAATCAGCGCTCGCACGTCGCTCTCGTTCATGAGCAAATCCCCGGCGAGCTTGATCTCCGAGACGGTGTATTTCTCGCCCTCGGAGATATTGATCGTCAGGTAGATGTCCTTCTTGTCGGGCGTGATCGACACCTGGGTCGACTCGACGTTGAACTCCAGGTAACCGCGATTAAGGTAGTAGGAACGCAAAGTCTCAAGATCTCCGGTGAGCTTGGACTTGGCGTACTGGTCGCTCTTGGTGTACCAGGTGAGCCAGCCCGGCGTAGTCAGGGCGATCTGTTCCAGCAGTTCCTTCTCGGGGAAGACTTTATTGCCGATGATGTGGATCTGGCG
Source organism: Mycobacteriaceae bacterium (assembly GCA_903970145.1). Taxonomy (GTDB): domain Bacteria; phylum Pseudomonadota; class Gammaproteobacteria; order Burkholderiales; family Burkholderiaceae_D; genus CAJCHO01. Next base: position 79,963 of record CAJCHO010000001.1, read on the forward strand.
AATCTTCGCGGCATCGCCCTCTTCCACGTTAAAGCTGATGCCCACGCGATTGCGCTCGAGCGGCGTCACGGTCGTCTTGACCACGGCGGCATACTTGCTGCGCGTGAGGTACTGGCGCTTTAATTCCTGTTCGGCGCGGTCGAGTAGTGAGCGATCGAAGATGGCTGATTCGGACAAGCCGATATCACGTAGGGCCTTGCGTAACGTATCGGTTTCGAATTCCTTCACGCCGGTGAAGTCGATCGACGCAATCGCCGGCCGCTCCTGCACCACGATGACCAGCACCGTGTCCTGCGCTTCGATACGTACGTCCTTGAAGAATCCGGTCGCGTAGAGCGTCTTGATGGCCGCTGTAGCGCGGTCATCATCGAAGGTGTCACCAACTTTGACGGGCAGGTAGGAGAACACCGTACCGGGCTCGGTACGCTGGATGCCCTCAACACGGATGTCGCTGACTACAAAAGATTCGATTGCTAGTGCCTTGCCGACTCCAAGGGCCATGCAAACGGCAGCAAGTGTTTGCAGGCGAAATCCCTTGTGCAGCATAAATGATTCTTTCATGGAATCCGGAATTGAAGCAGGTAATCGTCAGGACAGCAGGCGGGAAAAGTCGTTGAAAAGCGCCAGGCCCATGAGCCCGGCCAATACGACCATGCCGATGCCCTGACTGAACTGGAGAAATCGCTCGGACGGTGGCCGCCCCGTGAGGATTTCGACGAGATGATACAGCAAATGCCCCCCGTCGAGCATCGGGATAGGCAGCAGGTTCATCAATCCGATCGTCGTGCTGATGTAGGCAACCAGCAGCATGAAAAAGATCAGCCCGTGTTGTGCCGCGTGGCCCGCGTATTCCGCGATAGTTACCGGACCCGAGAGATTCTTGACCGAGAGCTGACCGGCGATCATCTTGCCGAGCATCTGCAGCGTGAAGCGGCTGGTCTCCCAGGTCTGTCCGATCGCATTGCCGATCGCTGCGAGGGGTCCGTAAATCACCGTCTTCATTGGCACCAGACGAAGTCCGACGCCGATGCGACCGACCTCTTCTCCGGTCTGCTCATCGTGTCTGCTCTGCGGTACCAGTGTCACGCGCACGGGGTTGCCGTCACGCACCAGTTCAAGCTCAATCTCCTTGCCGGCAGCGCCGCGCACTTGCCTTACGAACTGGTCGCGTAGCGGCGTTCTGACGCCACCAACAGCGACCAACTCGTCACCCTGGAGCAATCCCGCGCGCGCAGCCACGCTATCAGGCTCGATCGATTCGATGACCGGAGCGGGATCGTCAAGGATGAAGCCTGCCTGCGCCAAATAATCACCCTCCAGGTCGCTTTCCTTGAAACTCGACAGATCGAGCGTGTGCTCGCTGGTGGCGCCGGCGCGCGCGACGCTCAGATGGGCTGCGCCATGATCTACCGCAATCCTCAATAGTTGCCAGCGCAAATCCCTCGAGGAATGCACGGCGCTGCCGTTGATGCCAATCACCTCGTCGCCGCCCTGAAAGCCCGCTATCGCCGCGCTCGAGTTGGCCGGGACCGGGCCCAGGAGGGCGCGCGGTTCTTCCACACCATGCATGCCGATGGCCGCATAGAGAAGCACTGCCATGAGAAAGTTGGCGAAGGGGCCGGCAACCATGATCGCGGCCCGCTTGTAGACCGACTGGCGATTGAAGGCGTGCTCGAGTTCCTCGGCAGTGTATTGGCCGGGTTCCACATCCTGCTCACCGAGCAATGCCACGTAGCCGCCTAACGGTATTGGCGCAATCACCCACTCGGTCGATTTGGGGGTTGGCTGAAAGCGCAACAGGGGGCGCCCGAAGCCGACCGAGAACCGCAGCACGCGCACGCCAAACAGGCGCGCGACCCAGTAGTGGCCCAACTCGTGAAAGATAATGAGCGGCCCCAGTGCCGCGATGAAGGCAAGCGCGTAGTAGAAGATGCTCATGCCACCTTCTCCATCGCGCGCGCCGCGAACTCACGCGCCCGGGTGTCGATTTCAATGAGCGCAGCGAGGTCCTCAGGGGCGCTGGGACTGTAACTCTCAAGCGTCGCCTCGACCACGCGCGCGATGTCGAGAAAGCCGATTGAGCCCGCCAGAAAGGCCTCGACCGCTATTTCGTTGGCCGCATTAAGCACCGCTGGCGCCGCGGCGCCCGCTGCGAGTGCCGCGTAGGCAAGCTTTAGACACGGAAAGCGCTCGAAATCGGGTTCTTCGAAGTGCAGGCTTGCGATGCGGGCCAGGTCCAGTGGTGCCACTCCCGTCGTGATGCGCTCGGGGTAGGCCAGCGCATGGGCGATCGGTGTGCGCATATCGGGATTGCCGAGCTCGGCGATAACGCTGCCGTCGACATAGGCGACCAGCGAGTGGATCACGCTTTGCGGGTGAATCAGCACATCGATATTCCCGGCCGGCTGATCGAAGAGCCAGCGCGCCTCGATCACTTCGAGCCCCTTGTTCATCATGGTCGCCGAGTCCACCGATATCTTGCGGCCCATCACCCAGTTCGGATGCGCACAGGCCTGATCGGGGGTCACATTGCGCAGGTCCTCAAGGGGTGTAGTGCGAAACGGGCCGCCCGAGGCGGTCAGAATGATGCGCGCAATCCCGTCCCGGGGATCGCTGGTATCGCGGCCGCGCGGCAGACACTGGAAAATTGCATTGTGTTCGCTGTCGATGGGCAGGAGCGTCGCGCCATGGTGCACTACCGCGTCCATGAAAAGCGCGCCGCCCATCACGAGCGCCTCCTTGTTGGCCAGCAACACCTTGCGCCCGGCACAGGCTGCGGCGAGAGCGCTCTCGAGACCAGCGGCACCGACAATGCCGGCCATTACCACCTCGGCCTCGCGCGCGATCTCGCACAGCGCGGCGCGACCATGGCTGATATCGAGGGCTAGATCGCCAACCAGTTGGCGCAGCCGTATAGCCGCGGGTGCGTCGGGCACGACCGCGCGCGCGGGACGGAAGGCCACGCACTGTTCGGCCAGCAATTCGATTCGGCGATGGCCCGATAACGCGTGGATTCGAAAGCGCTCCGGATGACGCCCGAGCACGTCGAGCGTGGACGTGCCGATCGATCCGGTCGCACCGAGGATGGTGATGCTCTGGGTAGTCACAGATACTCGCTCAGGAGCAGCGCCGCAGGAATGACCGGCAAGAGCGCATCGATACGGTCCAGCACGCCACCGTGGCCTGGTAAGAGGCAGCTGCTGTCCTTGACACCGGCCTCGCGCTTGATATGCGACTCGAAGAGGTCCCCAACGATCGACAGCGCAACCAGAAGCGCGATTGCGGCCAATGCGGCGAGGATCGGCCAGGTATGGATCAGACGCGCAAAAAGCGTCGTCTCAAGGCCGGGGATGCTCGCTGCCGCCGCAGCCACGAGCAGAACCGCGGCGACGCCACCGAGCGCGCCTTCGATAGTCTTGCCGGGACTGATGGCGGGAGCCAATTTGTGCCTGCCAAAGGCGCGCCCGACGAAATAGGCGGCGATATCGGCAGCCCAGACCAGCACCAGGATCGACATCATGAATACGAGGCCGATGCGATAGGCCGCGAGGAGCGCCAGCGCGCAGGCACCCGGCAGAAAGAGCGCGCAGACGGCGTACAGGGGTCGCAGCTCACCGACCCTGGGAAAAGCGTGTCGCGCCAGCAGACTTGCCGTCAGAAAGAGCCAAACCAGTGTCGCGCAGAGTAAAACGGCATCAAGCCACACCGGATCGGACTGGGCGAGGTGATCCACGCCGTAGACGAGCGCAGTGCCGACGAGCGCAGCGACGATAGAGACAGTACGCCCGAAACCGATCAGGATCAGCCACTCGGCCATGGCCGCACCTACAAACAGGAGCGCGACCGGCGCAAAGCCCCAGGGGCGCGCCGGCCAGAGCGCGAGTATCAGCACAGCCAGAAGGATGAGCGCCGTGATGACCCGGGTTCTCAGCATGCGCCTCCCACCTGGGCGCTGGTCCGGCCAAAGCGG
>CAJCHO010000002.1 GCA_903970145.1 Mycobacteriaceae bacterium
CTCGTCAGCCGACGCCTCGCGACAGAGCTCGACGACGGCGACCGATTCAAGCCCAAGGATCGCGGCCATAGCGCCCACGCCGACCGGCACCGCCTGCTGCATGGCTTGCGCGCGCAGGCGCACCAGCCGCACCGCGTCGCCAAACTCAAGCGCTCCAGCAGCAACCAGTGCGCTGTATTCCCCAAGACTATGTCCGGCCATGAGAACCGGGGCAAGGCCGCCAGCAGCGCGCCATGCGCGGTATACCGCGACGCCTGCGGCCAGCATCGCCGGCTGGGTATTGGTGGTCAGGCCGAGATCCTCGGTCGGCCCGTTGTCAATCAGCTCCCCGAGATTCTCTCCGAGAGCGGCAGAAGCCTCGGTGATGGTCTGTGCGACCGTGGGGTGGTCGGCAAAGCCGTCCAGCATGCCTACCGACTGCGAACCTTGTCCGGGAAAAACGAACGCAAATTTCATGGTGTCGAGCTCGATTTGCGGTTATTGGCTTACATGCGCAGGAGGGCCGCGCCCCACGTGAAGCCGCCGCCCACCCCTTCGAGCATAACGAGTTCACCCGGTTTGATGCGACCGTCGCGCACGCCGACATCGAGCGCCATAGGAATCGACGCGGCTGAAGTATTGCCGTGCTGATCGACGGTGACAATCATGCGCTCGATCGGCAGGCCGAGCTTCTTGCAGGTCGCCTGCATGATGCGGATATTGGCCTGGTGAGGGATGAGCCAGTCAATCGCGCTGGCGGGCACGGCCGCCGCGGCCAGCGCCTCATTGGCGACCTTTTCAAGGACCTGTACGGCGAGCTTGAAAACTGCCTGTCCGTCCATATGAAGAAACGCGCTGCCGGACACGACTCCCCCGTTTACGTTGCCGGGCACACACAGGATCTCGGTATGCCGGCCATCGGCGTGCAGCTTGGTCGACAGGATGCCGGCCTGATCCGAAGCTTCCAGCACCAGAGCGCCGGCGCCATCACCGAACAACACGCAGGTGCCACGGTCCTTGAAGTCGAGAATACGCGAGAACACCTCCGCCCCGATTACCAGGGCGCGCCGCGCCTGCCCGCTGCGCAGGGCATTGTCGGCCACTGACAATGCATACACGAATCCAGTACACACCGCCTGCACATCAAGGGCCGCACTGCCATTGGTGATGCCGAGCTTGCGCTGCAGGATACAGGCGGTACTCGGAAACACCATGTCGGGTGTCGACGTTGCTACGATCAGCAAATCGATGTCGTTGGGCTCAAGTCCGGCCGCAGTGATCGCCCGCTGGGCGGCGATGAGCGCCAAATCGCTTGAGCCGACGCTCGCCTCAGCATAGTGGCGCGCCGAGATGCCGCTGCGGGAGCGAATCCACTCGTCGCTGGTTTCGATACCGTCGCGTGCGAGGATCTCGGTCAGTTCCGCGTTCGTGACGCGTCGCGGCGGCAGGAAATGCCCCGTGCCGGTAATGCGAGAAAAAACTGCTGTCATTGGCTGGACTCGTCGGCCGCCGCGGGGGTGCGCGCGGTCATGGGTGTCACCTCGCGCATCGCTGCTGCGATGCGCTCCAGTACCTGGTTACGGGCCGCATCATAGGCATGACGCAAGGCCCATTCGAAGGCGAAGGCATCCGCTCCGCCGTGACTCTTTAACACCAGGCCGCGCAGGCCAAGCAAGGTCGCACCGTTGTAGCGGCGGTGATCGACGCGCGCGCGAAAATGCTTGAGCACCGGCAGCGCAATGAACGCGGCCACCATCGAAAACCAGTTGCGCGTGAATTCTTCCTTGATGAAACCGCCCAGCATTTGCGCGAGACCCTCGGAAGACTTCAGGAATATATTGCCGACAAAGCCGTCGCACACCGCTACGTCGGTAGTGCCCTTGTAGACATCGTCACCTTCTATATTTCCGAAGAAATTCAGCTGCGAGGTCCGCAAGAGCTCGCCCGCCTGCTTGACGACCTCGTTGCCCTTGATGATCTCCTCGCCAACGTTGAGCAGGCCGACGGTCGGCGATTGCTTGCCGTCGACGGCCGCTGCCAATGCGCTCCCCATCACGGCAAACTGAAGCAGGTGCTCCGGCAGGCAATCGACATTGGCGCCCAGATCAAGCATCGTCGTCACCCCCCCGCGCTGATTCGGAAGACCCATCGCTATCGCGGGCCGATCGATACCTTCTAGGGTTTTGAGCACGTAGCGGGAAATCGCCATCAGGGCGCCGGTATTGCCGGCGCTCACCGCCGCCTGGGCACGGCCCTCCTTGACCAGATTGATCGCCACGCGCATCGAAGAGTCCTTCTTCTTGCGCAGGGCAACCTCGATCGGGTCGTCCATCCAGACCACCTCGGATGCATGGATGATTTCGAAGCTGGGAGCGCCGAGGGCCTTTAAGCGGCGCAACTCGGCCAGGATCGCCGGCCCGTCGCCGACAAGCAACAGCTCCACGCCTTCGACGCTGCGATGAAACGCGATCGCGGCCGGCAGAGTCGTCTGCAGCCCGTGATCGCCACTCATGCAGTCAATGGCGAGGGAGATGGACATCCGGGGTAGCGATAGGGCCCGATGTGCCTAGCGCACGCAGGTCAGACACCGCCAGGTGCGCGCGGATTGCCGCGCCAGCAAGCTGGCCTTTGGTCTGCCTGACGCCAGTATCATGCCGCGGCAAGGTTCAGGACTCGCGCCGTTCGCGCGGGACGAGACGATCAGTCGTCGTTCTTGGTCTTGACGACCTTCTTGCCACGATACACGCCATTGGGACTGATATGGTGACGCAGGTGGGTTTCACCGGTCGTCGGCTCGACGGCCAGAGCCGGCGCGGTGAGGAAATCGTGCGCGCGATGCATGCCGCGCTTGGACGGCGATTTCTTGTTCTGTTGGACAGCCATGTTGACTCCTTCTTGCTCGAATTCAAAATTTTAACACGCAGCCTGCACCTTGCCGCACTAGCGCGTCCCGCCCTTCTTCATGCCCGCCAATACTGCAAATGGCGAGGCTCGCCTGCGCAGCGCAATCTCAGCCTGCCCATCGCCGGCCGCTTCGTCGACACAGCGCGCATGCTTTGGCACCAGCGGCAAACCGAGAAGCACTTCTTCTTCAACCAGCGCCTCCACGTCCACCTCGGGCGTGGCGACTATGAAATCGAACTCGTCGTCATCGAGCGGTAATTCGTTAGCCTCTTGCTCGGAGCGCGCCAGGAACAGTTGTGCGCCAAGCGCCACATCGTGCACCAGCGGCTCAAGGCAACGCTGACAGGCCAACACCACTTGACCGCGCACCGCGAGCCTCAGGAAAGGCTTACCATCTGCGTCGCGGCAACCGTCGATCTGCCAGTGCAGACTGCCCGAGCGCTCCAGCACATCGAGGCGCGGCAAGTCCTGCAATGCCACCGATCCCGACGCCACAAGGCCTTTGCGGGCGAATTCGAATGCGTCGATGATCATGTGTACCAGCTTCGCCCAGGACCGGTCCGGGGACGGCAGTCAGGATGACGAAAAGCCTCACATATTGGCGTGTTTTTCTTTATTTGTCAATCGTTTATGCGAGAAACCTCCCTGCCCGCCCTGATCCTCGCTTCATCCTCGCGCTACCGAGCGCAGCTGCTCGAACGCCTGCGGCTGCCCTTTGTAGTGGATGCTGCCGATATCGACGAAAGCAGCCGAGCGGGTGAGACTGCCCCGCAGACGGCACAGCGCCTGGCGCGTGCAAAGGCGACCGCAGTTGCGGGACGCCATCCGGGTGCGCTGATAATCGGCTCCGACCAGGTGGCCGAATGCCGCGGGCAGCAGATCGGCAAGCCGGGCGACTTCCCCAGCGCACGCTCGCAGCTGCTCTTGCAAAGCGGCCAGACGGTTGTCTTTCATACCGCCTTGTGTCTCTATGACAGCGTGACTTCGCGCTGCGACCAAGCGCTTGCCGTCGTACGGGTGCGTTTTCGCGAACTATCGATCGCGCAGATCGAGGCCTATCTGCGTGCCGAAGCGCCCTTCGATTGTGCTGGCAGCGCCAAGGCCGAAGGACTTGGTATCGCATTGCTCGAAGAAATCGGCAGCGACGATCCGACCGCGCTGATCGGTCTGCCGCTGATTTATCTGGTCTCCATGCTCGAGCGAGCCGGCTATCCGGTCCTCGGCACCAGCGCGGCGGATAAGGCCGCCCCGTGAGCGCGAGCCTCTACCTTATCCCCAACGCGCTGGGTGAGGCCGGCGCGATCGGTGACGTGATGCCACTCGAGAACTGCCGGATCGCCGCGCGCCTCGATTATTTTGTCGCCGAAAATGCGAAGTGCGCGCGCGCCTTCCTAAAGCGGGTCCAGCAACAAGTACCGCTGGCGTATGCCTTGCAGGACATCGAAATTCGCCTACTGAACATCGACACGCGCGAATCTGAATTGCCAGCATTGCTCGCGCCAGTGTTGGCCGGGCGCGATGCCGGTCTCGTCAGTGACGCCGGCTGTCCGGCGATTGCGGATCCGGGTGCACTGCTCGTCCGGCTCGCCCACGAACAGGGGGTGCGCGTGTGTCCGCTGGTCGGTCCGTCTTCGCTGCTCCTGGCACTCATGGCCAGCGGCTTGAACGGACAGAGTTTCGCGTTCCGCGGCTACCTGCCAACCGACGCCGGGCAGCGCAGCGAGCGCTTGCGCGAACTTGAGGCGCAGGCACGCAAAGATCAGCAGACCCAGATCTTCATCGAGACACCCTACCGCAACCAGGCGCTCCTGACCGCCCTCGCCGCAACGCTGGCCCGGCACACGCGAGTCTGCGTGGCCTGCGACCTGACACTACCCGATCAATGGATACAGACACGCGCCGCACCGCAATGGGCGAGCGACGTGCCCGATCTCAAGGGACGCCCGACGGTTTTTCTCTTGGGTGTCTAGCGCCAGTTGGGCGCGTGCAGGAAAGTCTTGGCAAGGCCGCCAGCGAAGGCTGAGCCAAAGCGCTTGGCGAAGCGCTCAGCAATGCTCTCCTTGTCGGTGTAATCGACGACTTCCTCGGCCTTCAGGACATCGCGCGCCACACTGTCGACCGACCCGAAGTCATCAGCCAGACCAAGCTCAATGCTCTTGGCGCCGCTCCAGAATAGCCCCGAGAAGGTGTCGGGAGTCTCCTTGAGTCGCGTGCCGCGTCCTTCGCGCACGACCTTGATAAACTGCTGGTGAATTTCATCGAGCATACCCTGCAGACGCGCTTTCTGTTCTTCGGTCACCGGCGAGAAAGGATCGCCAATGCCCTTGTTGCGTCCGGCTGTCATCAGGCGCCGCTCGACCCCGACTTTCTCCATGGTACCGGTGAACCCGAAGCCGTCCATCAGGACGCCGATTGAGCCGACGATGCTGGCCTTGTCCACGAAAATCTTGTCGGCTCCAACGGCAGTGTAGTAGCCACCGGACGCGCAGATCTCCTCGACCACCACGTAGAGCGGCTTGTCGGGATATTTGCGACGCAGACGCTGCATCTCGTCATAGATCATGCCGGCCTGCACCGGACTGCCGCCCGGACTGTTGATGCGCAGAATCACGCCAACGGTGCCGCTGTCCTTGAACGCCGAGTCGAGCGCTGCATTGACATGCTCGGCCGATGCCTGACCTTCGGAGTCGATCACGCCTTCCATATTGACCAGTGCCGTATGGCGCTGGCCGACGTCGGGCTCGCTGGTCTTGGAGGTCAGGCTCAGGAGCCACATGAATATCAGCAGCACCAGCAACAGGCTGGCTGATTTGAAAAAGATACCCCAGCGCCGCGCTACGCGCTGCTCGCGCAGCGTGGCGAACATGAGGCTCTCAAGAACACGCTGCTCCCACCCCGGCGCGCTCGCGCCGGCGGGGGCGCTATTGGCCGGCGCTTCGCGCGGTTCGCTAAAGCCCGGAATCTCTGAATTATCTGACATGAATTACTCGCCTTGCTCTGGTGTAGGAGCGTGGATCTTTTCATCGGGGAACCAGTAGATCATCCCACCCTGTTCGGCAACTTGCAGTACCGTCAGGCGGGCGCCACGACACGGTCCGGCCACGCAATGGCCTGATTCCGGTTCATACGCAGCCCCATGAGTTGCGCAAATTAAGTATAACCCCGAATGATCGAAGAACTCCCCCTCCTGCCAGTCGAGTTCGGTCGGAACATGACGGCACTCATTGAGGTATCCGTAGACCTGGCCGTCAAAGCGGATCACGAATCCGGTCATGCGCTGACCGGGCCGCATCCACGGCGTTGCGACCGGAAAGCGCGTCCCGCTCCCGCCATCGACGAGCGCCTCACTCGCACACACTGCGATCGCCCCCGGCGGTGTAAGGGACGATTCAGGCATTGGTGAAGAGCCAGTCGCGCAACTGTGCCACCGAGTCCACGACGGCCAAGGGCCTGCAGGCAATGAGTTCGGCGCGCGGATGGGCTCCGTAACACACGCCTAGACCGGCTGCACGTGCGTTCTGCGCCATCTGCAGGTCGTGGCTGGTGTCACCGATCATCAGTGTGTCCGCGAGTTCGACTTCCAGTTCATCGGAAAGCTCGATGAGCATCGCCGGATCGGGCTTGGGATTGGTTTCGTCGGCCGTGCGCGAGGCCGCAAACAGGCCGCGCACACCGCTTTGCTCGAATGACCTCTCCAATCCGATGCGACTCTTGCCGGTCGCAACTGCAAGCTGATGCCCGGCTGCGCGCAATTGCGCGAGCAGCTGCGCAACCCCTGCGAAAAGACGCAAGTCAGCGTCGCGCGACAAATAGTGATGACGATAGCGCTCAAGCATGCGCGGCAGCATCTCAGTGGTCAGGTCCGGAACCGCATAGGCGAGCGCATCGGAAAGACCCATACCGATAACATGGCTGGCTGCCGCGTCGCTGGGCACTTCGAGCTCCAGATCGGCGCAGGCGCGCTGAATGCTCGTCGCGATGGTCGTCGTCGAGTCCATCAGGGTGCCGTCCCAGTCGAACACGATCAGCGGGAAACGATTAGGCATGGGCCAGTCCGTGGATGAATTGCTGACAATCATCCGGCAGGCCGGCCTCGACTGAGAGCGCGACGCCCGTCACGGGATGCGTGAGGCCGAGCTTCCAGGCATGCAGGAACATCCGTTTGAAACCGATCTGACCCGCACTTGCGCGCGCGCTGGCCCGATTGGCGCTGTAGTCCCCGTACTTGACGTCGCCAAGTATCGGATAACCCAGATGAGCAAGGTGCACCCGGATCTGGTGCGTCCGCCCGGTCTTTAACTGCACTTCGAGCAGGGTGTAGTCCGCAAAGCGTTCGCGTAGCGTAATCACACTGTGGGCGGCCATACCTTCGGGATCAACCCGGACCCGCCTTTCCCCATCGGGCAGCAGATAGCGCTGTAGGGGCGCCTTGACATGCTGGCGCTGATTCGGCCAGGACCCGAGGACGAGCGCCAGATAACGCTTGTCGACCGCTCCCGTGCGCATTTGCTCGTGCAAAGCGGTCAAGGCAGCGCGCCGCTTTGCGACCATCAAGACTCCTGAGGTATCCCGATCCAGACGGTGAACCAGTTCGAGCAGGCGCGCCTGCGGTCGCGCGGCGCGCAATTGTTCGATCACCCCAAAGGCGACCCCGCTGCCGCCATGAACGGCGACCCCTGGCGGTTTGTCGATGATCAGCAGGTGTTCGTCTTCAAAGAGCACCGCAAATTCAGCCCCCGGGGCGACCCGCGGCGGGGCCTCGGCCAGGCGCATCGGAGGCACCCGCACCTCGTCACCGGCCGCGAGGCGGTAGGTAACCTCCACACGCTTGCGATTGACGCGCACCTCGCCGTCGCGAATAACCCGGTAGACATGGCTCTTGGGCACGCCCTTGGCCAAGCGCAGCACGAAGTTGTCAATCCGCTGGCCGGCATCCTCGGAATCGATGCGCACCAGATTGACTCGGGAGTCGGATAGGCGAAATTGAGCTTTTTCCCCTAAGTCATTCATGATGCAATATAATTTGTGACGGTTCGGACCGGAACCGGGTAGCAAACCGATGTCTCGCACAGTCGCCACCGGCGCCTGCCGCCAGTTCGGTGGAATGCCCCTGGTTAGCGTTTGTCCAGAAGAATGCGGGTGGAATCGAACCAATTCTACACGCCGGTCAATTTGCCCACCGTAACGGGCATCCGCGAGTACGGCGCAATATTGCGCGGGAGCGCTGCCTCCGCAGGCGCTCGGCGCGATGGGCGCAGAGAAAGAAGGAAGATTGGCAGTAATCGGATTCGGAGACGTCGCCAACGCGACGCCTCGGCAAGACAGAAATAGGTAGTACCCGTTTGTAACCAGGAATCTAGCGATTTGTTCACCCTGCCCGACCGATATGACGACAACCCCCTGCGCCTTCGCGCTCCGGGCCGCTCGGTCGCGCCCGTGACACCCGGTTTCTAGACGGATCTGTCTGCCCGCGCCCCGCGCAGCCTCGATGGTGGCTGCGCATAGCGGCAATTCCCGCCAAGCTCCTTCCCTCGCGTTTCGAAAACAGGAAATGCGCGCCACCGTGTCACGGCACGAGGTGCAGGAGCAATCATGAAACGCATGCTTTTTAATGCGACGCACGCAGAAGAACTGCGCGTCGCGATCGTCGACGGCCAAAAGCTGATCGATATCGACATCGAAGCCGCTGGCCGCGAGCAACGTAAATCCAATATCTACAAGGGCATCGTGACGCGGGTCGAGCCGAGTCTTGAGGCCTGCTTTGTCAACTACGGCGAGGAACGGCACGGTTTTTTACCCTTCAAGGAAATCTCACGGCAGTATTTTCGTGAGGGCGTCGACGTGCGCAATAGCCGTATCCAAGACGC
>CAJCHO010000003.1 GCA_903970145.1 Mycobacteriaceae bacterium
GTCGCAAAGGCAGCATGCTTTGTGGCAAGGGGAGCAGGAATCACTTCCCGGCCACCGCCACCAACCTCTCGCACTTCTTCCCGAAAAAATCAGAATCGGCCTATCGGCCGCGATTGGGTGAAGAAGCCCGGGCCAAAGCCCGGATCAGTGCTGAAGTCAAAAACGTCCGGACCAGGCTGTCTACTGACTTGCTCCCCTCGGGGTCGCATGAATACATCTGAAGCAACGAAGGTGCTGGAAACGGCGCTGCTATGCACTCAAGAGCCGTTGACGGTGGCGGAATTACGCCGCCTGTTCAATGACGAACTGAACGCCGACACGATCCGCGTGCTGCTCGAGCAATTGCGCGGCCAGTGGAACGAGCGCGGACTCGAACTGGTGGCGCTGGCCTCGGGCTGGCGCTTTCAGAGTCGCGCGGGCATGTACGAATACCTGTCCAGACTGAATCCGGACAAGCCGCCCAAGTATTCGCGGGCGGTACTGGAGACGCTCTCGATCATTGCCTACCGTCAGCCGGTTACGCGCGGCGATATCGAGGACATCCGTGGGGTCACGGTATCAACCCAGGTGATCAAGAGCCTCGAGGAACGCGGCTGGATTGACGTGATCGGACATCGTGACGCACCGGGTCGCCCGGCGCTGTATGCGACTACCAAGGTGTTTCTGGATGACCTCGGGCTCTTGTCGCTCGAAGAATTGCCCCCGTTGGTGCATCCCGGGTCAGAAGATGGCGGCGCCCCCGCGCTGCTCGAAGTACTTGAACAAAAGGTGATTGATTTTGCGCCGACTCCATCGACATCCGCTGCGTAGACCCCGTCCCAAGGACGGCGAGGGCAACGAGTTGCCCAACCTCGAATCGGCATCTGCTGCCAGCGAGGGTCCGGCGCCTGAACGCGCACCGGCTGCCAATGTGGGCGCCGGGACGCCGGGCAGTCGGCCGCCGCGTTCGCGTCGTTCGCGCAATCGTCGACCCGGTGGGCGGGGGCCCACCCAGGCAGTCGGCACACCGGGTGTACCGGCCGGTGCCGCTGCGAACCCAAATGGCCAGCGCGGCAATGGCCAGTCCGCTGCCAGCGTAAAAACTCCGCAACTGCGCTTCGAGCACGAGGCATGGCGCCTGCAGGACGAAGTCGACGGCGTCACGGCACTTGCTGAGGAAATGCCGCTTGTTCCTGAAGAGGAGCCTCTTGAGCTCGCCGACGAGGAGCAGCCTATCGCCTTGCGCGAGGACTTCGAGCATGAGCTCGACGAAGAGGAGCTCGAGGACCTAGCTGCCTATGAAGACCAGCCGCCACCCGGATTCGTTGATCACGGGCACGCCCGCGTGTTGCGCCGTCCGGCGCAGCTGCGTAGCTCGAGTGTCGCTGTAGGGGCCGACGAAACACCCAAACTCCACAAGGTTCTGGCTGACGCCGGCCTTGGTTCGCGTCGCGACATGGAAGAACTGATCATTGCCGGGCGGGTCTCGGTCAACGGCGAGCCTGCCCATATCGGACAGCGCATCGGTCCGGAGGATCAGGTGCGCGTCAATGGCAAGTTGCTGCAGCGCCGCATTGCCGCACGCGCACCGCGCGTCCTGCTGTATCACAAGACTTCCGGCGAGATCGTCACGCACGACGATCCCGAGGGGCGGCCGACGGTATTTGCGCGTTTGCCACCCTTGAAAGGCGCGCGCTGGCTGACCGTGGGGCGGCTTGACTTCAATACCGAGGGGCTCCTGATCGTCACCACCTCGGGCGAACTCGCCAATCGGCTTGCCCATCCGCGCTATGGATTCGAGCGCGAGTACGCCGTGCGCGTACTGGGCGAATTGTCCGAGGAGCAGCGTTCGCGCCTATTGACCGGGGTTGAGCTCGAAGACGGCCAGGCGGCATTTAGCCGACTCGAGTTCGGCGGTGGCGATGGCGCCAATCACTGGTATCACGTGGTTCTTGCCGAGGGCCGCAACCGCGAGGTCAGGCGCATGTTCGAGGCCGTCGGCCTTGGTGTGAGCCGACTCATCCGGGTGCGCTACGGCAATGTCTGGTTGCCGCGTGCCTTGGCGCGCGGACGCTGGCAGGAACTACCGGCGAGCCTGGTTGAGCAATGGTGTGGTGAGCTCGGTATCGCCCGCGCCGAGGGCGGCAAGAAATTCGGTGCCGCACCGCGGGCAGGCGGCAAGCACGGTGGCGGCAAGCCCGTGCAAAACAAGCGCAAGGGTGGGCCGCGCGGATCGCACGCCGGAACGCCCGGCGGGATGGCCGGCGCCAATTCCGGCAACGGCACCAATGGTCAGGCGCGCAAGGGAAATGCCGACGCTCCGCGCGGCAAGATCGACCCACTGCGCACTGCTTTGGGCGGTCTCGGTCAGCCGGGGGCCGCGCGCGGGCGTGGTCAGGGGCCACGGCGCAAGCGCTTTGGCTAGCCTTGGGTAGGCTTGACGGCCTTAGACGCGGTCGTCTCTGGCTCAAAGCGGCCCGATGGGCACCGCAGGGCACGGGGAAAGTCAGTCTCGGCACGAAACTGCAGCCCCGTCCGGCCTTCGGCAATTCAAACCGAGGCACTGCCGATAGGCGTGGATTGTTGCTAGTGGCGCGAAAATCCCATATAATTCAAGGGCTAAATTTGGACGCCCGGTTGGGGTGACCACTGGCGCAAGATGGGCGGTTCGCCCATTTTTTTTTTCCAAAATTCCTTGTGAGGGATCGCGGATGCGCCGGAACCGGGTGAAGGCGCGTTGCAGGTGGGGGATTGGCGGCGGTGTTAGCGGTGCATGCGGTAGTGGAGACTGCCCTGGCAGGATTGGGCTACGAGCTGGTCGACGTGGAGTGGTCGGGCGGTGGCTTGTTACGCGTTTACATAGACGCGCCGACCGGCATCACGATCGAAGACTGTGGACGAGCAAGCAACCAGCTCTCGCATGTACTGACCGTCGAGAACGTGCATTACGAACGTCTCGAGGTATCTTCGCCCGGCCTGGATCGCCCCTTGCGAAAGCTCGCGGATTACGCGCGCTTCGCGGGGCACCGGGCATGGGTCAAGTTCCGTGCGCCGGTGAACGGTCGCAAACAGTTCGAGGGGGTGTTGCAGCCACTGGCCGGTGCGCACGGGCCTGACACCCGCGTCGGACTGGTGTTTGAGGACAAGGACGCCAACGAGCAGCTGCTTGAGTTCACGCTGGCCGAGGTGGACAAGGCGCATCTTGTGCCGCAGATTGATTTCAGGAGCAACAAGCGATGAGTCGGGAAATTCTTCTTCTGGTGGATGCGCTGGCGCGCGAGAAGAACGTCAGCAAGGATGTCGTGTTCAACGCGCTTGAGCAGGCGCTCGCGCAAGCCATGAAGAAACTCTTCACGGGCGACGTAGACATTCGCGTGGCGGTCGATAGGGTCACCGGCGCGACCGAAAGTTACCGTCGCTGGCTGGTCGTGCCTGACGAGGCGGGACTCGAATTTCCTGATCGCCAGGAACTTTTCTCCGAGGCGCGCGAGCAGATCCCCGATATCGAAATCAACGAATTCATCGAAGAGCAGCTTGAGCCCTTCGAGTTCGGGCGGCGTTTCGCGCAGGATACCAAGCAGGCGGTCCTGCAGAAGATTCGTGACGCCGAGCGCGAGCAGATCCTGGCGGACTTCCTCGCACGCGGGGAGAGCATCGTCACCGGGACAGTCAAGCGCATGGACAAGGGCGACGCCATCGTCGAAGCCGGCCGGGTCGAAGCACGCCTGCGGCGCGACCAGATGATTCCCAAGGAAAACCTGCGCGTGGGCGACCGGGTACGGGCCTATGTGCAATCGGTAAATCGCGACATGCGCGGGCCGCAGCTGATGCTCTCGCGTACTGCTCCCGAATTCATCATGAAGCTGTTCGAACTCGAGGTTCCCGAGATCGAACAGGGGCTGCTGCTGATCAAGGCCGCCGCGCGCGATCCGGGCGTGCGCGCCAAGATTGCCGTGTTCACCACCGATCGCCGAATTGATCCGATCGGCACTTGCGTTGGCATGCGCGGTTCGCGCGTCCAGGCCGTGCGCAATGAGTTGGGCGGCGAGAATGTCGACATCGTGCTCTGGTCGGAAGATCCGGCCCAGTTCGTCATCGGCGCCCTGGCACCGGCCAACGTTTCCTCGATCGTGGTTGACGAGGAAAGACACAGCATGGACGTGGTCGTTGATGATGAGAACCTGGCAATCGCGATCGGCCGTAGCGGACAGAATGTGCGCCTCGCGTCGGAGTTGACCGGCTGGCAGATCAACATCATGACGCCCGAGGAGTCGGCATCCAAGCAGGAGCAGGAAACCTCGCGTACCCGGCAGATCTTCATCGAGAAGCTTGACGTCGATGAAGAGGTCGCCGACATCCTGGTGCAGGAAGGTTTCTCGAATCTTGAGCAGGTAGCCTACGTGCCGATCTCGGAAATGCTCGAGATCGATGCCTTTGACGAAGGCACGGTCAACGAACTGCGCAATCGCGCGCGCAATGCCCTTCTGACCGAGGAAATCGCCCGGGAAGAAAAGGTCGAGCACGCCGCCGAGGATCTGTTGCTCATGGAGGGCATGGATACCGAACTGGCTGCCAAGCTTGCCGACGGAGCGGTGCATACCCGTGACGAGTTGGGTGAATTGGCGGTTGATGAACTCATCGAATTGACCGGCATCGATACCGAGCGGGCCAAGGTACTGATCATGAAGGCGCGTGAACACTGGTTTGCCTAGGACGTGGCGCGCAGGTGGTAGACAGGCAGTAAGGGTGGAGTTGGTTTAAGTAGGAACAGAATCGAGGCGTGAATGGCAAGTAACAACGTTGCCCAGTTTGCAGCGGAACTGAAAGTCCCGGCCAGCGTGCTGCTCGAACAGCTGCGCGCGGCTGGCGTGGACAAGCGCGCTCCCGAGGACGTCCTCTCGGAGACCGACAAGGCTCGTCTGCTCGAGGCCCTGCGCCGCGCCCATGGCGCCCAGGACGGCGAGAAAAAGAAGATCACGATCACCCGCAAGCAGACCTCCGAGATCAAGCAGGCCGATGGTTCCGGCAAGGCGCGCACGATCCAGGTCGAAGTCCGCAAAAAGCGCGTGTTCGTAAAGCGCGACGAGGAGGCTGCGGCCGAAGCAGCGGCGCCGGTTGAGGCTGTCGCGGTAGTTGATGAAGAGCAGCGTGCCAAGCGCGAAGAAGAGGCCCGTCGCCAGGCCGAACTGATCTCGCGCCAGGCTGCCGAGGCACAGGAACGCCAGGAGCGCCTCGAACGTGAGCGCCAGGCTGCCGAACAAAAGGAAAACGCCGAGCGCGCCGCTGCCCAACAGGTAAGCGCCGCGGAGCAGGCCGCGCAGGCCGAATCGAGCCCGTCGGCAGAAGCCGGCGACGACGCCCAGAAGGCGCCGATCGATGACAAGGATCGCGACCTCGCCAGAAAGGCCGTCGAGGCCGAAGTTGCTGGCATCAATCGCCTGATGGCGGCCAAGCGCACGCGCGCACCGGCAACGCCGGTTGCACCAGCGCCGGTCGCCGCGGCCGCTGCGGTACCCGGAACACCGGCAGCACCGATGGAAGGTACCCTGCATCGTCCGGCCGCAAAACCCGCCGGCACGGCCGGCGACGCCAAGAAGGACGACAAGAAGGAGAAAAAGCAGGTCAAGTCGGCGGCACTGTCCTCGACCTGGCAGGACGACGCCGCCAAGCGCCGCACGATCAAGACGCGCGGCGATACCTTCGGTTCAGGTTGGCGCGGACCCAAGGGTGGCGGGCGCCACAAGCACGCCGATGACGGCGGTACCGCCTTCCAGGCCCCGTCCGAGCCGATCGTTCGCGAAGTGCACGTCCCCGAGACGATCACGGTCGCCGATCTCGCACACAAGATGTCGGTCAAGGCTTCCGAGGTCATCAAGCAGCTCATGAAACTGGGCCAGATGGTCACGATCAATCAGGTCCTGGATCAGGAAACCGGGATGATCGTGGTCGAGGAAATGGGCCATCGTGCAGTGGCCGCCAAGCTCGACGATCCCGAAGCGCTGCTCTCGGAGAGCGAAGAAGTCCATGACGCGGTTGCGGAACCGCGCGCTCCGGTGGTTACGGTGATGGGCCACGTCGACCACGGCAAGACATCGCTGCTCGACTACATCCGCCGCACCCGCGTGGCCAGCGGCGAAGCCGGCGGCATTACCCAGCACATTGGCGCCTACCACGTCGAGACGCCGCGCGGCGTGATTACCTTCCTCGACACGCCGGGCCACGAAGCATTCACCGCGATGCGTGCGCGCGGCGCCAAGGCGACCGATATCGTTATTCTGGTGGTCGCCGCCGACGATGGCGTTATGCCGCAGACGCGCGAGGCAATTGCCCATGCCAAGGCGGCAGGCGTGCCGATCGTGGTTGCGATGAACAAGATGGACAAGCCCGACGCCAATCCCGAGCGTGTCAAGCAGGAACTGGTCGCCGAAGGGGTGGTCCCGGAAGAATATGGCGGCGAGTCGCCCTTCGTGGGCGTGTCGGCCAAGACCGGCGACGGCATCGATACCCTGCTTGAGAACGTACTCCTGCAGGCCGAGGTGCTCGAACTGACAGCGCCCAAGGATGCTCCGGCCAAGGGTCTCGTGATCGAGGCCAAGCTCGACAAGGGGCGTGGCCCGGTGGCGACGATCCTCGTCCAAAGCGGCACCTTGAAACGCGGCGACATTGTGCTCGCTGGTTCCAGTTTTGGCCGGGTGCGCGCCATGCTCGACGAGAATGGCAAGGCAATCCAGCTCGCCGGCCCGTCGATCCCGGTCGAGATCCAGGGTCTCACGGAGGTGCCTCCAGCTGGCGAAGAGGTGATGGTGCTGGGCGATGAGCGCAAGGCGCGCGAAATTGCCCTGTTCCGTCAGGGCAAGTTCCGCGACGTCAAGCTTGCCAAGCAACAGGCCGCCAAACTCGAGAACATGTTCGAGGCGATGGGCGAGGGCGAGGTTAAGCTCCTGCCGCTGATCATCAAGGCCGACGTACAGGGTTCGCAGGAAGCCATCGTGCACGCCATGAACCAGCTCTCGACCAGTGAGGTCAAAGTGCAGATCGTGCATGGCGGCGTCGGGGGCATCACGGAATCCGACATCAATCTGGCGATCGCCTCCAAGGCCGTGGTAATCGGCTTTAACGTGCGTGCCGATCTGTCGGCGCGCAAGCTCGCCGAGAGCAGTGGCATCGATATCCGCTACTACAACATCATCTACGACGCGGTTGATGAAGTGAAGGCCGCGATGTCGGGCATGCTGTCGCCCGAAAAGCGCGAACAGCAGATCGGCATGGTCGAGATTCGCCAGGTCTTCCGCATTCCGAAGGTCGGTGCGGTGGCCGGTTGCATGGTTCTCGAGGGTCTCGTCAAGCGCGGCTCGATGGTGCGCCTGTTGCGCGATAACGTGGTTACCTGGACCGGGGAGCTCGATTCCCTCAAGCGCTTCAAGGACGACGTCAGGGAAGTCAAGGCCGGTTTCGAATGCGGTCTGTCGCTGCGCGGTTACGACGACCTGAAGGAACTTGACCAGCTGGAGATCTTCGAAGTCCAGGAAGTCGCGCGTACGCTCTAAGAACGCGCTAGAGAGCGCCGGATCGGGCCGCAAGCAAGCCCTGTCCGGCGTTTTTTTTATCGCACGAACTCAACCGATTCAGGGTGCTGGGCGTTGATGGCAGATTGGCCTCGCCGCATCCCACCCGTTGATTCCCATGTTCGAGAAGTCAAGCCTGCCGCACGACCCACGAGAAGCCAGGAGCGGCCAGGCGCAGCGCTTCTGGATCCCAGTATTGCTTGTGCTCGTGCTGTCAGCTGCCCTGCGCATCCATGGTATCGACACCGATTCGCTGTGGCTTGACGAGGGCTATTCCTGGTGGGACGCGCGCCAGTCGTGGTCCGATATCTGGACGGTCGTGCCCAACTGCGACCCGCATCCGTCGCTTTATTTTGCGCTTCTCAAGCTGTGGATCGGGGTTTTTGGCGACGGTACGGTCGCGCTGCGTTCCGTGTCCGCACTCGCCGGCGTGGCCGCGACCCTGATGGTCGCACTGGCGGCACGCGAAGTGACGCCGCGCGCTGGCTGGCTGGCAGCGCTCTTGTTTGCCATCGCACCTTTTCAACTCGAGTTTGCTCACGAAGCCCGGCCCTACGGCCTGTATTGCCTCGCGGGTGCCGTCCTTGCCTTTGGATGCCTGCGCGTGGCGCGGCTGATGCCAAGTGCTGCGACAGCAGTCTCGCCCGGTCCACAGCGCGCAGAAGTGATGCGCGGCTGGCTGGCGCTGTTTCTGGGTGCGGCTGTACTACTGTGGACCAACAACACCGCGATCCTGATGGTGGCTTCGCTGGGCACGGCCTTTGCGTTGCTGTTGATCATCGAGCGCCGGGCGCGCCCGGCAATCTGGCCTTTCGTGGTGCTGCTGGTCGCAATCATTGCCGCCTGGGTACCGTATCTGCCGGTATTGTTCGAGCAGGTCCAGGAGGTGTCATCGGACTTCTGGATCGTGCGCCCGCTGGGCTGGCGGATCGCCAACGAATTGCGTTTTCTGTTCAGTGCGGCGGCCTTCGATGCGGTGTGGTGGGCGGTCGCGCTGACGGCCGGCGGCCTGCTGTTGATGCTACGCCAGGGTGCGCGTCGCCAGGCGATCGTGCTTGCGACCATGATCTTCTTGCCAATCGCCCTGAACTGGTCGATCAGCATGGTCGTCAAACCGATCTATCTCGCGCGCGCTTTCATCGCGGTCGCGCCTTTCATCGTGGTGGCGCAGGCGGCGGCGATCGTGCTGCTCCCGGGCAAGGCCGTGCGCCGCATTGCGCTGGCTCTTCTCGTAACGGCGCAGCTGGCCGGCATTTTTCTCTGGCATACCACCTATCTTGGCAAGGAACAGTGGCGAGCGATCGCCCAGAAAATCGCGCGTGACGCGGGACCCGGCGGTCTTGCCAACGCTGTGGTGCTGGTGGTTCCCAACGAACTGGTGTTACCGCTTGGTCATGCCTTCGAGGAGACCGGTATTGGCGCTCCTGTACGTGGCCTGCCCGCCGACTTCCCGGCCGCGGGCCTCGCGGCGCGCTATCCGTCGGGCAAGTGTGCACCCTCGCTCGAGGGCCGCGATCTCGGATTCATCCGCAGCCTCATCGCCGGGCACCAACGGGTGTTCTTCGTTACGCGCAAGAACAATACCTACGATCCGGGTAACCGGGTGGTTCCCTATTTGACCAGTATCGGCCTGCACGAATTGCGTCCCCAGCTCTACGTGCCGGGCTATCTTGAATTGCACGAGTTCGATCAACGCGTGCCGGTGCCGACCTACTCACCCGAGACCGGGACACCCCGAGCTGGTTCGCGTTAGCATAGCAGCGGCGCAACGCGCCAGGGAGCCACACCATGGCCAGCAAACATTCCAGAAGCAATCCCAATCGCGGCCGGCGCATCGCCGAGCAGATCCAGCGCGACTTAGCCGAGCTGATCCCGCGCGAGGTCGACGATCCGCGCGCCGCGCTGGTAACGCTTACCGAGGTCGAGATCACGCCTGACTACGCCCACGCCAAGGTCTTCTTCACTACCCTGCGCGATGATCCGGAAGGGGCACGCTCTGCCCTGCAGGACAAAGCGGGATGGCTGCATAGCCTGCTCTACAAGCGCTTGCATATACACACCGTGCCGCGTCTGCATTTCGTGCACGATGATTCGGTGGGGCGTGGCGTCGACCTGGTACGACTGATCGACGAGGCTGTTACCAAGACCGCACGCGACGACTGATCCTTTGGGCGCATGCGCGCCCACCAGCCATGCAAGCCAAATTGCCAATAGACGGTGTGCTGCTGCTCGATAAGCCCGCCGGACTATCTTCGGCAGCGGCCGTCGCGCGGGTGCGACGCCTCTATCAGGCGGCCAAGGGTGGTCACACCGGCACTCTTGACCCCTTGGCCAGCGGTCTATTGCCGATCTGCCTTGGCGAAGCGACCAAGTTCGCCAGCGACCTGCTCGATGCCGCCAAGGGCTACCGAACGACGCTGGTACTTGGTACCACGACCACGACCGGGGATGCGGAAGGCGGTATTCTCGAGGAGCGCCCCGTTAATGTCGATCGCGCCGCGCTTGAAGCGGCGCTGGCGCCGCTGCGTGGTCCCATCCTGCAGGTCCCGCCCATGTATTCGGCGCTCAAGCGCGATGGCCGGCCGCTCTATTCCTATGCACGTGCCGGCGAAGAAGTCGAGCGCGCAGCGCGCGCCGTCACGATCATGGAACTTGAGCTGGTCGAATTCAGGCCGCCTTTGGTGACCCTGGACGTGTTGTGCTCCAAAGGTACCTACGTACGCGTCCTCGGCGAGGACATCGGCCGACTCCTCGGTTGTGGAGCTCATCTGGGAAGCTTGCGGCGCACTCGCGTCGGTCGATTCTCCATCGGTGATTCGCTCGAGCTTGCCGCACTTGAGCAACTCGAAGGAGCGCTGCGTAGCGCGCGTTTGTTGCCCTGCGATGCGCTGGTCAGCGAGTTGCCGCAAATTGAGCTCGATGACCCGCACGCAGCGCGATTTGTGATGGGCCAGCGGCTGGCGGGCTGCAAGGTCCCGCCGCCCGGAAGAGTTCGGGTCTACGCCGCGCAGGGGCGGCGTTTTCTTGGCGTGGGAACCGTCGAGGATGATGCCGTTCTCGCGCCTAAGCGTCTGGTGGCCACTGTAGTCTGATATTGCTACCGTCTGAGTCTCACAAGGGTAAAGCGACAGACCGAAGTTCGTCGGCGTGAACTCTCATGTCCGATTTGATGAGTTGTCCCAGCGGAACCAAAATAGCCTAAGACGTGAGCGAGCCAATTGGGGCAGCGTACCCCTCGATTCGGCATATCGCGGCGACCAAATTGTTGTTTGCCCGTTAGCAATCGAGCTGAGACACTGCCTTGACATCGTGCAATGCACAAAAAATGGCATCCACGTGTTAAGATATAAGGGTTCCCCAATTGCCGTGCCGCGCTGCGCCCAGGATCGATTTGCAGCGTGTTTGGTAGACAGATGCGCCGAAACGCGGCGAATTTCAGGCACCAAGAACGGCGATTTACCACCTTCCAAATTAGATCGAACACGAGCATGAGCCGCGCCCTGCGTAACATCGCCATAATCGCCCACGTGGACCACGGCAAGACGACCCTGGTCGACCAGCTGCTGCGTCAATCCGGAACCTTCCGTGAGAACCAGCAGGTCGCCGAGCGCGTCATGGACAGCAATGATCTCGAGCGCGAGCGCGGCATAACGATTCTTGCCAAGAATTGCGCCGTCGAATTTGACGGTACCCACATCAATATCGTTGACACCCCGGGTCACGCCGACTTCGGCGGCGAGGTCGAGCGCGTGTTGTCGATGGTCGACGGTGTATTGCTCCTGGTCGACGCCGTCGAGGGCCCGATGCCGCAGACCCGCTTCGTGACGCGCAAAGCGCTGGCCCAGGGACTCAAGCCCATTGTCGTCGTAAACAAGATTGATCGGCCGGGCGCGCGTCCCGACTATGTCGTGAACGCCACCTTCGATCTGTTTGACAAGCTTGGCGCAACCGAAGAGCAGCTCGACTTTCCGGTGGTTTATGCCTCGGCTCTCAACGGCTTTGCGATGCTCGATCCCAAGGTCCCGGGGACCGACATGCGCCCGCTGTTCGAGGCGATCATCAGCCATGTGCCGGTGCGCGAAGACAATGCGGAAGGCCCCCTGCAGCTGCAGATTTCCTCCCTCGACTATTCCAGTTATGTCGGTAAGATCGGCATTGGGCGCGTCTCGCGCGGCCGCGTGCGGCCCCTGCAGGACGTGGTGGTGGTACACGGACCCGGTGCGACGCCGGTCAAGGCGCGCATCAATCAGGTGCTTACATTCGAGGGTTTGGCGCGTGAGCTCGCCGACAGCGCCGAAGCAGGCGACATCGTCCTGATCAACGGGATTGAGGACATCGGCATTGGTTCGACGATCTGCGATCCGGACACGCCGGAAGCGCTCCCCCTGTTGCGCGTTGACGAGCCCACGCTGACCATGAACTTCTGCGTAAACACGTCGCCACTAGCCGGACGTGAGGGCAAGTTCGTTACCAGCCGCCAGCTGCGCGAGCGCCTGAACCGTGAAACCAAATCGAATGTCGCACTGCGCGTTGCCGAGACCGGTGATGAGACGATTTTCGAGGTATCGGGTCGCGGTGAGCTGCACCTGACCATATTGCTCGAGAATATGCGTCGCGAGGGCTACGAACTGGCAGTATCGCGTCCGCGCGTGGTCTACAAGGAACTCGATGGCGTGAAATGCGAACCCTTCGAACTCCTTACCGTGGATGTCGAAGAATCGAACCAGGGTGGTGTCATGGAGGAATTGGGGCGCCGTCGTGGCGACCTGATCGACATGCAGTCTGACGCCAAGGGTCGGGTGCGCCTTGAGTACCGCATTCCGGCGCGCGGCCTGATCGGATTCCAGGGTGAGTTCATGACGCTCACCCGTGGCACGGGCCTGATGAGTCATATCTTCGACGAGTACGCCGCCATCAAGGCCGGCGAGATGGCCGAGCGCCGCAATGGCGTGCTGATCAGCCAGGACGATGGCGAGGCGGTCGCCTACGCGCTCTGGAAGCTGCAGGATCGCGGTCGCATGTTCGTGGTACCCGGCGACCCGGTCTATGAGGGGCTGATCATCGGTATCCACAGCCGTGACAATGATCTGGTCGTCAATCCGATCAAGGGCAAGCAGCTCACCAATGTGCGCGCCTCGGGCACTGACGAAGCGGTGCGCCTGGTGCCGCCGATCCAGGTGACACTCGAATATGCGGTGGAGTTCATCGCCGACGACGAGTTGGTCGAAATCACGCCGCAGAGCATTCGCCTGCGCAAACGCTTTCTCAGGGAACACGAACGCAAGCGCGCCATGCGCGAGGCTGCCTAGCTTCGGCGCAGCGGCGCGTCGCACCGCATGTCGCGCCTACCTAGTTCGGCCCGGCAGATTGCGCAGCAGACTTGCGCTTGCGCCGCCGCACGCGCATCTCGAGAAGGACTGCAGAGATCGCGCATACCACCAGGATAACGGAGAACGCGCCGGCGCTGTCGCTCTCGACAGGTCCAGGACGAGTCAGCACGAAGCACAATCCCGCGCCGGCGTAGACTGCGAGAAATCCGAGGATTGCCGTGAGCCAGTACATGGTGGATTCCCAAAATTCCAAGACCTCAGTGTGGCGGCTCGCCGCAAAGCTGGCAACTGCTGGACATCGATTCGGGGGGCGGTCTTGAGCCACTCACCGCATCGCCTGTGCGTTGCGCCGATGATGGATTGGACCGACCGGCACTGTCGGTATTTCCATCGTCTGCTTGCGCCAAGCGCCATGCTCTATACCGAGATGGTGACCTGCGGGGCACTCGTCCATGGCGACGTCGCCCGGCACCTCGACTTCAGTCAAGCCGAACATCCGCTGGCCCTGCAGCTGGGCGGCAGTGAGCCGGCCGAACTCGCGCATTGCGCGCGCCTGGCCGAGCGTTGGGGTTATGACGAGGTGAACCTGAACTGTGGTTGCCCATCGGAGCGCGTACAGCACGGTGCGTTCGGTGCCTGCTTGATGGCTGAACCTGCCACTGTCGCCGATTGCGTCAAGGCCATGCGCGATGCGGTCTCGATCCCGGTTACCGTCAAGCATCGTATCGGCATCGACCGCATCGAAGACTATGGTTTCGTTGCCGAGTTCGTAGCGGCGCTGGCAGCGGCCGGCTGCAGCACTTTTATCGTGCACGCGCGTAACGCCTGGCTCTCCGGCCTGTCGCCCAAAGAAAACCGCGAGGTGCCTCCGTTACGCTACGACTTCGTTTACCGGTTAAAGCAGCAGTCGCCGGAGCTCGAGTTCGTGCTCAATGGAGGCTTGCAGCAGCGCAGCGATTATCCGGCAATTCTGGCTCAACTCGACGGGGTCATGCTCGGGCGCGAGGCCTACCACAACCCCTATGTGCTCGCCGAACTTGAGGCGTCGCTGTCGGGCGCGAGCGAACCGCTGCCCGCGCGTGCGGCGGTCGTCGCGAGCATGGTCGAATATGCCGAGCGTTATCTGGCAGAGCCTTCGGCGCGTCCGCGCCATCTGCGCCATATCGTGCGCCACATGCTGGGCCTTTATCATGGTGCCCCCGGTGCGCGTGGCTGGCGTCGCATGCTCTCGGACGCCGACGCGCTGGCCCATAACGACCTTGATCTATTGCGACGGGCCTTGCGAATCGTGGAAGCGGAAGGAGCGGCACTGGCCGCCTGACATCCCGAGCCTCGATCGGCACGGCTGGCAAATACGCCTCGCGCCAACGCGCATTGGCGTGCTGGGACCGGGCCTAGAGGAGCTTGCCCGGATTCATCAGGTTGTGGGGATCGAGCGCCGCCTTGATGCTCTTCATCATTGCCAGCTCGGCCGTTGACTTGTAGCGCCGGATTTCCTCGCGCTTTAATTGCCCCAATCCGTGTTCGGCGCTGATCGACCCGTCAAAGCGGTGCACGGCATCGTGAACGAGGCGATTGATCCCGGTTCGTTCGGCCATGAGCTTCTCGCTCGTCTCGCCTTGCCCGGCGCTGACGTTGTAGTGCAGATTGCCATCGCCCAGGTGTCCGAAGGTAACCAGTTGCACCCAGGGGTAGGTCTGATGCAGCGCTACCTCGGTGGCATCGAGGAACTCCGCCAGGCGTGCGATCGGCAGGGCAATGTCGTGCTTGATATTGGCGCCTTCAGCGGCCTGCGCTTCCGAAATGTTCTCACGCAGGGCCCAGAGCGTCTCGCGCTGTGCCTCGCTGCTGGCGAGGGCGCTGTCGGTGACAAGATTGCGCTCGATCGCAAGACCGATGAGTCGCTCGATCAGGCTCTGTGCGTGCAGGCTGCTCTCATGGTCCGACAGTTCGATCAGCACCGACCACGCCGGTCGCTGCGCGAACGGCACGCGCTGCGCCGGAAAGTGACGCTCGACCAGACCTGCGGCGTAGCCCGAGATGAGTTCGAAGCTTGTCAGTGCGGGCCCGGTCTGCTGTTGGGCCAGCTGCAGCAATGCGAGTGCCGCGCGCGGGTCAGGGACCGCGACCAGCACCGTGGCGTAGGCAAGCGGCAGGGGATACAGGCGCATGGTGGCGGCCGTGATAATACCCAACGTTCCTTCGGCGCCGATGAACAGGTCGCGCAGGTCATAGCCGGTATTGTCCTTGCGCAATCCGGGCAGCCTTCCGGCGCGCCCGCCTACGATCGCGCCGTCGGCGGTCACAACCTCGATCGCCAGACAGAGCTCACGCGCGTTACCGTAACGCAGTACCGCCGTACCGCCGGCGTTGGTCGCCAGATTGCCGCCGAGCGTGCAGCTACCCTCGGAGGCCAACGAGAGCGGAAACAGGCGATGCGCCGCTTGCGCGGCCTGCTGCAGATCTGCGAGTACAACACCGGCCTCGGCCGTTATCGTGTTTCCGACCGGATCGATCTCCCGCAGCGCCTTCAGGCGGCGCGTGCCGATGATCACGGCGCGACCGCTGTCGTCCGGTGTCGCCCCACCGACCAGTCCCGTGTTGCCGCCCTGGGGCACCATCGGTACGCGTTCATGCACGCAAGCGCGCACCACGGCCGCCACTTCGGCGCTGGTCGCCGGAAATACCGCGGCGAGTGCCCGTCCACGATAGCTGCGGCGCCAGTCGGTCAGTAAGGGATCGAGGCCGGCGGCATCGGTGACGACCTGGGCAGCACCGACTTGGGCGCGCAGGCTTGCCAACAGGCGAAGGGAGGCGCTCATGAGTCGCGCCGTGCCCGGGCGCGGCGCTTTAAGGGTGCAAGATAGGCGAGCAGACTGGCAAACAGAATCAGACTAAGGCCAAGTTCAATGCCCGCGAGTGCCCTCGAAATGCCCTGCTCGGTAGTGGCACGTACCACGGCCTCGGCCATATACAGCAGCACCAGCATACTGGCCCACTGCATGGTGTAGGCACGTTGCTGCCAGATTCCCGGCACGGCAAAACACAAGGGCAGTGCTTTCAAGACCAGCCAGCTGCCATGCGGACGCAGGGGCGCGAGCCACATTTCCCAGGCGACGCAAAGCACGATCAGGGCGACAAGAGTCGCGCACGCGCCGCGATGCAAAAGCTCAGCGCGCTTCATCAGGCCAGCCGTTTGGCAGATTCGGCAAGGCGCTTGCCGAGCGCACGGGCGAGTTTGCGCTCGGCGTCGCTCAGAGCGAGCGAGCCGTCACCCCCGGCGTGATGACTGGCGCCATAGGGAGTGCCGCCACCACTGGTGGTCATCAATTCAGCTTCCGAGTAGGGCAGGCCGACGAGGAGCATTCCGTGATGTAGCAGCGGCAGCATCATCGACAACAGGGTGCTCTCCTGGCCGCCGTGCAGACTGCCGGTGGATGTGAATACGCAAGCCGGTTTGCCGATCAGGGCGCCTGAGAGCCACTGACTGCCGGTGCCATCGAGAAAATGCTTCAGCGGTGCTGCCATATTACCAAAGCGTGTCGGTGAACCCAGTGCCAAGCCCATACATTGGCTCAGGTCGGCCAATTCAGCGTAGGGTGGTCCCTCCAGAGGTATCTCGGGCGCCAGGGCGGTCGTGACGCTCGTGACCGGAGGTACGGTTCTCAGGCGGGCCGTGACGCCCTCGACCGATTCCACTCCGGCAGCTATCTGTTCTGCGATGCGCCGCGTGGCGCCGTCGCGACTGTAGTACAGGACAAGTATGTCGATCATGCTGCGGGCCGGTTGATGGTGCAGGTATTATAGAACTCGATGACACTCCCCTTTGCCAAACTGTTCGCGGCGCTGGCCAAACTGCCATTCGCGCACGGCGTCATTTTGCTCTGGGCGGCGGTGAGCGCGGCAGCGCGGCGCGCGCGTGAAGACCGCATTCTCGAAGTAGCGGGGAGCCTGACCTTCACGACGATCCTCTCGATCGTGCCACTGGCGACGATCGGATTCGCGATTCTGACCACCATGCCGGTGTTCGCCCAGATCCAGATCAATTTGCATGACTATCTGCTGCGCAATCTCTTGCCGGCCGCGACTTCCGATACGGTGTTTCGCTACCTCAACCAGTTTTCCGAGCGCGCCCGCGGCCTCACCCTGATCGGTCTCGTCTTCCTCGGCGTGACCGCGGTCACCACGATGTTCACCATCGATGATGCGCTCAATACCATCTGGCGCGTGCGTCGTCCGCGTCCCCTGGCACGGCGCGTGATGCTGTACTGGGCGGTATTGACGCTCGGGCCGGTGCTGCTTGCGCTAAGCCTGTCGGTTACGTCCTATCTCGCCAATGTTTCAGCGGGTGTCGTGCAACGTCCCTCAGGATTGGAGACCTTTGCCATCGGTCTGATTCCGATCGTGCTGATGTCGCTCTTTTATGCGGGCATGTACGTCTATGTTCCGAATCGACCGGTGCGCTGGAAACACGCGCTCACTGGCGGCCTCTGCGCTGCGATTGCATTCGACATCGCCAAGCGCATGTTTGCCGTCTACATCACGCGCTTTCCGACCTACACGACAATCTACGGGGCACTGGCCGCGCTGCCGATTTTTCTCTTGTGGGTCTACCTGAGCTGGATGATTACGCTTTTCGGTGCTGCGGTTGCGGCGAGTCTGCCTACGGTGTTTTCAGGCGATCGCGATCAGTCGCGTATCCCGGGTCAGGAATTCTGCGCGGCGCTGCGGGTGCTGTCGGCGCTGTCACTGGCCCGGGGTGCACCGCTACCGGGCCTGTTATTGACCGAACTGGCCGAGAAGACCGCACGCGACCTTGACACGCTTTTGCTGATGCTCGAAAAGCTCGAATCGCAGGGCATCATCGTGCGCACCCGGCCGATTACCCAGCACGGCGCGATGCGCTTGCGCAAGCTCGATCTATGGATCCTCGCGATCGATTGTGAGCATCTGCCTATGGAGAGACTGTTTGCGCTTTTTGCCTTCGACGCCGCGCAACTTGCAGAACACACCGATCACAGTGAGACGGCGCTACGGCGCATGCTCAGTGAGCCGCTCGCCGAAGTGATGGGCTGGACCGTTGCGCAGGCCCTGGGCGAGAACGTGGTGAGTGCCGCCCCGCTTGTCGCCGAAGCTGAGCGACGCAGCGTGATAGAACGACGGCGGCGCCGCGATCGACGCTTCGTGCGCTGCTAGTCGCGCTCCCCGCGCGCGCCATCATTCAGGACTGGGCTCTGGCCGCGGGCGCGTGAGCGCCGAGAAACTCGCGCATCGAATCGAGCAGAGCATCAGGTGCCTCACCCATGATGGCGTGTCCGACTCCGGCAAGCTCGACCACCCGATGGCGCCGCAACAAGCTGGCCAGGGCACGGCCGGCGCGGGCCGGTGTCATCGCGTCACGTTCACCGAGCACGACCAGCGCCGGCTGGGTGATCGCCTGGGCAGCCACGCTGCCGTTGGCATAGGCGTTGCAGGCGCTGAAGTCCTGCAGCAGAACCCCCTTGGCCTGACGCTCCATCAGGCGCTGGTTACTCCATTCGAGGCAGAATCCTGGCCCCGGATTGGAAGGTTTGTGGGCAAAGCCGCCGCCAACACTGGTATGCGACCATATATTGATCATCTCGAGGGCGCGCCGCTCGTCGTTCCGGGCGGCATCAAGCAGCAGGTCCGAGACTTTCATCGGATAGGCGGTAGCGATGAGCACAATGCGCTCGACTGTGCCCGGTGCGCGGGCGGCGGCCTCGAGGGCGATGAGAGATCCCATGCTGTGCCCGACCAGGGTGACGCGCTGCAGGCCGAATTTGCGTAGCACCTCGAGGACCCAGTCGGCCATTTCCTCCACGGTTTCTAGGGCTGGCCCGCCCGAGCGGCCGTGAGCCGGCAGGTCGAGCGCCAGCACTGCGTAACCGTGATGGGCCAGATAGCGGCTCTGCAGTATCCACACGCTGTGGTCGTGCTGGGCCCCGTGCACAAATACGACCGTCGGCCGCGCCGAATCGAAATCGTGTCCACCGGTGTAGGCGTAGACCGGTTGACCGGCTACCTCAAAGCGCATGCTGGACACCCTTTGCTGTGAGCTTTTGCGCGGCCTTGAGCGCGCGCGCCAGATCCTCAATCAGGTCCTCGACATTCTCCAGACCGATTGACAGGCGCATGGTTCCAGGACCGATGCCGGCGATCGCGAGATCGGCGTCGCTGACGCGAAAATGCGTGGTCGAAGCCGGATGGATGACCAGTGACTTGGCGTCGCCAACGTTTGCCAGATGGGAGAAGAGGGTCAGACTCTCGACAAACTTGCGCCCCTGTTCGCGCCCGCCCTTGATGTTGAAACTGAACACGGCGCCCGCGCCGCGTGGCAATAAGCGTTTGGCGAGTTCGTGATCGGGATGATCGACAAGTTCGGGGTAGCTGATCGATTCGACCATCGGGTGACTGGCAAGATAGGCCACGACCTTGCGGGTATTGGCGACGTGTCGCTCCATGCGCAGCGGCAAGGTTTCCAAGCCCTGGAGCAATTGAAAGGCAACGTGCGGGCTCATGCATGCACCAAAATCGCGCAAGCCTTCACGACGGGCACGCAGGGCGAAGGCGGCAACGGTCGACTCTTCGCTGAACACCATGCCATGAAAGCCCTCATAGGGCTTGACGAGCTCAATGAAGTGGCCGTTCTGCTCGTGTGCCGCTTCCCAGTCAAATTGACCCGAATCGACCAGGAGGCCGCCGATGGCAACCCCGTGGCCGCCGATGAACTTGGTGGCAGAGTGGTACAGCAGGTCGGCACCGTGCAGAAAAGGTTGCAGTAGCCAGGGGGTGGTAAAGGTCGAGTCGACCATCAGCGGCAGGCCGCGCTCATGGGCGATTGCCGAGACCGCGGCAATATCAAGCACGTCCAAGCCGGGATTGCCGAGGGTCTCGCCGAACAACAGTCGCGTGTTGGGACGAATTGCCTCGCGCCAGGCATTAAGGTCGCGTGGATTTACGAATGTAGTTTCGATCCCGAAGCGCGGCATGGTGTAGGCGAGCAGGTTCTGCGATCCGCCATACAGGGCCCGACTGGCGACGATGTGCGAGCCGGCGCTGCACAGAGTGGTCGCGCCCAGGTGAAGGGCTGCCTGTCCGCTCGCCACTGCCAGGCCCGCGACACCCTGCTCGAGCGCGCTGATGCGCTCTTCGAGCACCGCGTTGGTCGGATTGGAGATGCGCGAATAGACGTGACCGGCACGCTCCATGTTGAACAGCGCGGCGGCATGGTCACTGTCACGAAAAACAAAGGAAGTGGTGGCGTAGATCGGCGTGGCGAGCGCGCCGGTCGATGGATCCGGGACGGCGCCTGCGTGCAGCGCCAGAGTGTCAAAGCCGGCATAGTGCGGGGCCCCGCTGGCCCCGCCGGCTTTGCCGCTCCCCTCGGGTGAAGTCATGGTGGTCGCCTCGGCGAGTCGAATGGTCCGGGTAAACACCCATAAGGGGTGTGTTCTGCTGTGGCTAATGTTAGCATTTGAGCGTTCACTCACCAGACGCGCCGCGGCTGCGTCCTTCCCATGAGAGAGCTTGACCGACTGCGCAGCGATCTCTATCCGCCCCTTGAGGTGCGGGCCACGGGAATGCTGCGTCTGGACAGTTTGCACACCATGTACTGGGAAGAGAGCGGCAATCCGCGCGGCGTGCCGGTGGTCTACCTGCATGGCGGTCCCGGCGGCGGAACCTCCGCCCGGGCGCGACAGTTCTTTGACCCCGCTCACTATCGCATCATCCTGTTTGACCAGCGCGGCGCGGGCAAGTCGACGCCGCTTGGCGAATGCAAGCGCAATACCACCCAGTTGCTCATCGAGGACATGGAGCGACTGCGCGAACACCTTGGTGTCGAGCGCTGGCTGCTGTTTGGCGGCTCGTGGGGTTCGACTCTCGCCCTGGCCTATGGTCAGGCACACGCACAACGCTGCCTTGGGTTCGTGTTGCGGGGGATCTTTCTCGGTCGTCCCCAGGAACTGAGCTGGTTCCTCTACGGCTTGCGCACGGTCTTTCCAGAAGTCTGGCGCGAGCTCGCAGCGCCGGTTCCCGAATCCGAACGCAGCGATCTGCTCACCTGGTACCACCGCGCCCTGCAGGATCCCGACAAGCGCGTGCACCTGCCTCTGGCGCGCGCCTGGAGCCGCTACGAGGCATCGTGCTCGGCGCTGCGACCCAATCCGACCCTGATCGCCCACTTCGAGGAGGATTCGATCGCTCTGGCGATCGCCCGTCTCGAAGCCTACTACTTCATGAATAAGCTCTTCCTGCGCGAGGATCAACTGCTGGCCGGGGTGCACGTGGTGCGTCACCTGCCTTGCATGATCGTTCAGGGACGCTACGACATGATCTGCCCGATCGTGACAGCCGATGACCTGGCCCGCGCCTGGCCCGAAGCAGAGTTCGTTATCGTCGATGACGCGGGCCATTCGGCTTGGGAACCTGGAGTGATGGCGGCGCTGGTATCAGGTTGCGAAAAAATGAAAGCGATTCGCGCCCGCTGACGGGGCTCGGATGCGCTACAAAGCGCCCAGCGGGGCGCGAGGAGACGAGGATGCTGGTTAGCGAAATCTTGCGCGTCAAGGGTGGCACGCTCTATACGGTAACGCCGGCGCAATCGCTGGGCGACGCCGTGGTGGCCATGGCGGAAAACGACATCGGCTCGCTCGTGGTAATGGAGCATGGCGAGCTGGTGGGCATGCTGACCTTTCGCGAAATTATCCTGACCTTGAATCGCCTGGGTGGTTCGGTTGGTCAGACGATAGTGCGCACGGTCATGGATGACCATCCGCTGACTTGCACGCCCAACACGGATATCAACGAAGTGCGGCGCATGATGCTCGAGCGGCACGCCCGTTACCTGCCGGTCGTTGACGGTCAGACGCTGCTCGGCGTGATCTCCTTCTACGACGTCGCACGTGCCGTTCTCGAAGCGCAGAGCTTTGAGAACCGCATGCTCAAGGCCTACATTCGCGACTGGCCGGAGGAAGCTTCCGGTTGAGCAGCAGCGCGCAAGTAGAAGAGGGCAGCCAGCGCGATCTGGCCCGATCGA
The DNA here is from genome assembly GCA_903970145.1 of Mycobacteriaceae bacterium. Classification (GTDB taxonomy): domain Bacteria; phylum Pseudomonadota; class Gammaproteobacteria; order Burkholderiales; family Burkholderiaceae_D; genus CAJCHO01. Next base: position 21,933 of record CAJCHO010000003.1, read on the forward strand.
GCATCGCTGTGATCGGCGCGGGCATGGCCGGTCTGAGTTGCGCGCGCACGCTCGCCGACGCTGGCTTCGAGGTGACCGTGTTTGAACAGGGCGCCGAGCTCGGTGGACGACTCGCGGCACGCCGAACCGAAGTCGGTGGTTTCGATAGCGGCGCGCAATACATGACCTGCCGTGATCCGGCATTCTCGGCAGCGGTCGCTCGCTGGAGCGCTGCCGGTGTCTGCGCGGCATGGCACGGCTCCCTCTTGCAGTTGCCCTCGGGGGCCACCAGCGGGCGTGATGTGCACCGCTTTGTCGGTGTGCCGAGCATGGCCAGTGTGATAGGCCACCTGGCGCGCGGACTCGATGTGCGCATGGGACAGCGCGTGCGACGCATCGAACGGCTTGCCGATGCCCGGGCGCCGCGCTGGACGCTCAAGTGCCAGGCCGATCTCGACGATCCTCTCGGGATCGAGATCACCGAAGGTCTCTTCGAGGCCGTCGTGGTTGCGACACCCGCCATCCAGGCGGCCGAGCTCGTCACTTCGTCGGCGGAATTCGAGCGCCACATCAGGCGCGTGGTCGTGGACCCCTGCTTCGCCCTGCTGCTGGCGTTTAGCGAGTCGCTCGAGTTGCCGTTTGCGGCGGCTTTTGTCGAGTCTGGCAGGCTGGCGTGGATCGCACACGATTCTGCCAAACCTGGCCGTCGTCCCGGAGAGCGCTGGATTGCCCATGCCAGTGCCCAGTGGACGCGCGAGCATTTTTCCGACGATCCCGAAGACGTGCGCGTCAAGATGATCAAGGCGTTTCAGGAAGTCAGCGGGGTGCGTCTGCAGCCAAGCTACAGCGCGCTCAAGTGCTGGGGAAACGCGATGACGCGCGTGCCGCTTGGCGAGCCCTGCCTGTGGGATGCGGACTTGCGTCTGGGGACCTGTGGCGACTGGTGCCTCGGTGCACGCATCGAATCGGCGTTCACCAGCGGTCACGAATTGGCCGCACGCATTTGCGCCGAGCTTCAGTGACGCGGTCCCGGCATCGAGTCGGCTTAGAGTAGTTGCGCTGGCGCGCCGTATAGCGCGCCCAAAAAGGGGAGAGTATGTCGCAAGCACCGGCAGGGATGGATGAGGCAGCGCACGAGGCGGAACCCGCGCAATTTCAGCTGCTCAAGCAGCGCCGCTTCGCGCCCTTTTTCTGGACCCAGTTTGCCGGCGCCGGCAACGACAATGTCTTCAAGACCGCATTCACGGCCATGGTGACCTACCAGGCCGCGCGCTTTGGCATCGCCGACCCCGACAGCATCGTTTTCTACATTGCGGCAGTTTTCATCATTCCCTTCGTGCTGCTTTCTGCGACTGCCGGTCAGCTGGCCGACAAGTATGAAAAGTCCGGTCTGATCCGGATGGTCAAGAATCTCGAGATCGGCATCATGTTGATGGGTGGTGCCGGCTTTATCATGCACAGCGTGCCGCTGCTGTTTGCCGGCGTACTCATGATGGGCGTGCATTCGACGATTTTCGGGCCGGTGAAATACGCTTATCTGCCGCAGCATTTGCGCCAGGATGAGCTCACCGGCGGCAATGGTCTGATCGAGATGGGCACTTTCGTCTCGATCCTGATTGGCACGATTGCCGGCAACGAGCTTGCAGCGCACGGCGATGCCGGTGCCCTGTGGGCGGCCGCGGCCTGCATCATGATTGCCGTACTCGGGCGCATCGCATCGGGATTCGTGCCGCGCTCCGAGTCGGCGCAACCGGACCTGCCAATCAACTGGAATCCCCTCTCGGAGACCTGGCGCAACCTGGTCCTTGCCAAGCAGAATCGCGCGGTCTTTCTTTCCCTGCTCGGTATTTCCTGGCTGTGGTTCTTCGGCGCCACGTTTCTGACCAGCTTTTTTCCCTTCGCAAGCAAGGTTCTTGGTGGCGACCCTAATGTGGTCAATCTCCTGCTCGGACTGTTCTCGGTCGGAATCGGACTCGGATCGGTCATGTGCGAGCGGCTCTCCGGGAAAAAGATCGAAATCGGATTGGTTCCGTTCGGCTCGATCGGCATGTCGGTGTTCGCCATCGACCTGTATTTCGCGAGTCGCCACCTCACCGGTGGTGGCCAGATCGCCGGCATCGGGCCTTTCCTGCAAACCGGCGCCCACTGGCGCGTGCTCGCCGACCTGTTTCTTCTGGCGATGTTCGGTGGGTTCTACAGTGTCCCGCTCTACGCCTTGATCCAGAGCCGCTGCGAACCGAGCCACCGGGCGCGCATCATTGCGGCCAACAATATTCTCAATGCCGTGTTCATGATTGCCTCGTCGCTGTTGGCCTTGTTCCTGCTCTCCCAGCACTTCACGATCCCCGAGTTGTTTCTCGTCACGGGCGTGCTCAACGCGATCGTCGCCGCCTATATCTACGGACTCGTTCCCGAGTTCCTGATGCGCTTTCTGGCGTGGCTGCTGATTCACAGCGTCTATCGCGTACGCACCATCGACGCCCAACGCATCCCCCACCAGGGCGCCGCCGTGCTGGTCTGCAATCACGTGAGTTTCGTCGACGCGGTCGTGGTCATGGCCGAGAGCCCGCGGCCCTTGCGCTTCGTGATGGACCACTCGATCTTCAAGATACCGATACTGTCGTTCATCTTTCGCACCGGCCGTGCGATACCGATCGCTTCCGCGCGCGACGACCCGGCGCTACTCGAGCGGGCCTACGACGAAATCGCCCATGCGCTCGATGAGGGCGACCTGGTCTGCCTGTTCCCGGAAGG
>CAJCHO010000004.1 GCA_903970145.1 Mycobacteriaceae bacterium
AGCGAGCGTAACGGGGCAAAAGCAGCGGAATAAGCCGTCTCCTGAGGCCCAGTCCCGTTGAAATTTGTGCTCAACCGAAGTATTTGATCGCTGCTCATGCAATATCGCGCAGTCAAAGTGACCTGTTCAGAGAATCCCTAGGTTAGCGGATGAATCGTGACCCCGCGCACCACCCGACTGACGGTTCCAGCCGCATTGGGAGAGTCGGGAGTCAGCGCCAGCGCCAAGGACGATAAGAGCGCGAACACCTGAACGAAGAGCAGCATCGGCAAGGCGAGCTCAAGGTCCCCGGCGCCGGCCATATCGGTCAGAAGAAAATGGTCGGGATGCGCCGACGCCTCATCAACCTGCCCGGTGAGTGCCACCACCCGTGCGGCGGCCTTGTCACGGCGCAGTTCCTGCAAGAGATCGAGATCGTATTTACGGGTGTAGGGATCGTTGGAAATCATCACGAAGACAATGGTGTGCGCGTTCAGGATGGTTTTAGGGCCATGGCGAAACCCGAGCGCCGAGTCTGCGGCCGCTACAATCCGACCGTCAGTCAATTCCAGCAGTTTTAATGCCGCTTCGCGGGCAATCCCTTTTAGCACTCCGCTGCCAAGAAACACCACACGCTGCGCCGATTGGGGCAAAAGCTGCCGAGCGAAGACCGTGGCGCGCGCCAGTTGCGCAGCCACATTGCCAGGAGTGGCGATGCCGGCAGACGCGGGCTCATCCAGGCCCCGAAAGACCAGAGCTCCAGCCAGCAGCATCGACGAAAAGCTCGACGTCATGGCAAACCCCTGGTCGTGGGTCATCTCGGGCAGAACCAGCAGATAGGCGTCGGGGCGGGTTGCCAGGCGCTGGCACAACTCCCCCTCGCGATTACAGGTGATGACCAGGTGCGCGTGATCTTTCACGAGCGCATCAACCAGCGCGGTGCTGGCAATGCTTTCAGGGCTGCTGCCTGAGCGCGCAAAGGAAACCAGCAGCGTCGGCACATCCGCTTTCAAGTAGAGCCGTGGCGCTGCAACCAGATCGGTGGTCGCGATACTCTCGATGCGTGCCCCTGCCAGGCGCCCGAGACCCGCCGCCAGCGCGTCGCCAACAAAAGACGAGGACCCGGCGCCAGTCAGGATGATGCGCGCGCCAGGACGTGCCAAGAACGGCGCAAGAAACTCATCGAGCGCGGTACGCTCGGCTGCGATCTGGCGGCGCACGTCGATCCAGGCATTGGCCTGCTGGGCGATTTCGCGCGAAGTATGGGCGGCACCGGCTGTGGCCAGCGCTTCGCCATCCATCCCAAAAAGCGACTTGGTGAAATTCATGCGGGTGCAAAGAGAGATGGATTACCGCAAGCGGCGATATAGGGTCGCAGGCTCTGGGCAACCGACTCGATCAGGATCGCATCGACCGTTGTGCCGATGCGCCCTTCGCGCAGCGCCTCGAACTGGCGCGGCAGGTATTGGCTCAAGAGAGTCAGGGGAACGCCGATGCGATCCAGATTGGCTGCCAGACGGGTAGTCGCAGCGCGTACGCACGGCACCTGCCAGTAGTAGCGGATGCGGTCTGACAGGCTGAACTGCATGAGCAGCGGCAGGCGATCAACATCCCGGTAATGACGGCACCATTGCGCCGGCGCATCGTGCATGGCACCCAGCACCACATCTTTTAAGCGCGAACCGGAGGCTTTGCCCAACAACTCTTCTTCGATTGCGGCGAGGCCCCAGTAGGCCTCGCGCAGCGCATAGGTCACGGCCGGCCCGACTTTTAGGATCGCGAAGTGGTCACGTACCAGGTTCGCCAGATTCTCCGAGGTTTGGTAGTCGGTCGAGTGCGCCTCATAGACTATTCCCGCCACGCCTTCGATGGCATGCGAGAGCGCCTGCGCCTTCTCAGGCACATAGTCCACGACGCGCTCGTGATCGAATTCAACGCCAGGTTGAACGACCAGGCCAATGACCCGTTCCCAGGCCGCCTCGACATCGCTGCGCAAAAAGGCTGCGCGGTGCGCGTCAAGCGTGGCACGCACGTCCTCCGGTCGGGTGACCGCGATGGTGCTCAATTCCTCCAGTGCACCGCCCGGGGTCGGGACTTCGGTACCGATCACATAGCAGGGGGGGTCACCGCCGGTCTCATAGGCTGCCCGCTCGGCCACCTCTGCGAGCCGTGCGGCCCGCGCGGCCACCTCTTCCTCGGAGAGCACCGCGGCATCATCGCTACAGGCCATCGACGCATCCAGATGAATCTTGCGAAATCCGGCGCGCACATATTGATCGACGAGCGTTGCCGCCTTGTCCATCGCCACAGCTGCCGACTCCTCCTGCCAGGGACTGGGGCCAAGGTGATCGCCGCCAAGCACGATGCGCCCGATTGGCAGATCCACCTCGCTGGCAATCTTCGCCACCGCACCGCGAAAATCATCCGCACGCATGCCGGTATAGCCGCCGAACTGGTTGACCTGGTTACAGGTCGCCTCGATCAGCACCGCCTCGTCGCTTTCGCGCGCTTCCAGCAGTGCCGCCCTGATAACCAGCGGATGTGCCGAGCACAGCGAATAGATGCCGACGGCGGACCCGGTCTTGTGGGCGGCAACGATCTCAAGCAGCGATTGCATGGGTAGCTGCCCTGCCTAGTCGGGTTGCGCAGCCAGAAGCAGCGCCGCCAGCAGTGCCAGGGCTACCGCCGCAATCTTGGTGATCGAGGGGATCGTGCCCGAGATCGATATCGCGATGAGCGTCGTCAAAAGCGGAGCACCGGCATTGGTCAGTGGCGAGACGATGATCGCCTTGCCCTGGCGAAATGCGTAGACGAGCGTCAAGGCGCCGATCGAATTCAGCATCTGGATGGCGGCCGCAATCCACGGACCGTCCCAGCCCAGATTGATGGGCTTGGTGAAGTCAGTCAGCGCCAGCGCGCCCGGGATCAGGACGATGCCGCTGATCATCATGTAGATGAAAATGCTCTCGGCATCCAGCGACGCGTGGGCGAGCTTGATGAAATAAGCCTGCAGGCCCCAGGCAGCGAGCACCACGAGCGACAGCATGAACCAGCTGCCGTAGTCGTGGCCCTCACCGTTGGGCGCATAGTCAAACAGCGGCAGCGCAGCGAGTGCGCAGACGATGCCGACAAGGCCCAGCCGCCCGGTACGCTCGCCAAGCAGGATGATCGAGAGCACGATGGTCAGTGCTGGTGACACCGAGACGATCGGGAAAATCAGGTAGGCGGGGCCGGACGCCAGGGCGCGAAACAAGAGCAACTGGCCACCCGCACCGAGAATGCCGATTGCCAGACCCAGGGCGATCGCCCGCCGGCTGTGCGCGATCTTCCAGCCAACCGAATGCGCCGCCCAGAGCGCCGGCGCAATCATGGTCAGCGACCACACCACGTAGGAGAGGCTATCCGGGAAACCCCGGTCAGTCGGGAATCCGGCAAAGGCACCCCAGACGCCCCAGAGCAGCGTCGTCGCGAGCGCGTAAGTCAACCAGCTGCGCGAATTCAAGGGGCGCGCTCCTTCTGCTCGGCCGCATCCGCTTTGGCAGACTTCTTCAAGGGCGCGTGGGTCAGGCGCAGGATCTTCGCTTCATGGCTGATCACTTCGGTAGTGAAGGGGATGTCGTAGGGCCCCATGTTCTTGTGCTTCCACAGGTCGCGCACCGCGTAGCGGTCCCATTCGAGCTGCATGTCCTTGCGCGGACTGATCGTCACGTCGGCAGTGGCGCTGCCGCGATTAAGCAACGCCACTGCCCAGCTTCCGTCAGCGAGAGGCTTGGCAAAAACCTGGATGAGACCGTCGTCACGCACGCGCGTTGCCTGCTGGCCCAGTGGGTCCTGGTTCAGTGCGATCACTTCCCGGTTGGTGAGCGTCGCTAGCGAATCGGCATCGAGGTGGCGCACATCGGCCCCTTCGAGGAGCGGTGAGTCGAGCATCGCCCACATCGAGAAATGCGTGCGGTATTCGACATTCGATGCGCCGGCACCCACGAGATAAGGGCTCTTGCCGTTCAAGCCGACAATCATCATGTCGTAGTCGTTCCAGTGCCCGGGTCCGGCGTATTTCTCGAGACCCACACCGTGATCGATCAGATCGAGCACGTCGAAGTAATACTTTTCGCGATTGCCCGGATAGTCAAAGTCATCCGAAATGTCCTGGCCGATGCGCCAGTAACTGGCGCCAACGGAGGCCGCCCACTCCCAGGTATTGACCCAGCCACAGTGACAGGCGTTAAGCACGATGTCGCGTTTGCTTGCCACCAGTGCCTTCGACATGCTGCGAAACACTTCCTCGACCACGGCCTGGGGCGCATCCTTGTGCGAGCAGCAGCTGTCGTATTTCAGATGATCGACGCCCCAGGAGGCAAACATCGCCGCGTCCTCGGTCTCGTGGCCGCCGCTGCCGGTGTAACCCGCGCAGGTGATGTCCCCGGGTCCGGAATAGATCCCGAACTTCATGCCCTTGGAATGCGCATAGTCGGCCAGGTACTTCATGCCATGCGGGAATTTGACGGGATCGACTTCGAGCGGGTGCTTCGCGCGTGAGCCCTTGTAGCGCTGCCAACCGTCGTCGATATTGACGTAGACATAGCCTGCGTCGCGCATGCCGTTGGCAACCATCGCATCGATGGTCTCCACAATCAGCTTTTCGTCGATTTCTTCCGCGAACTGCGACCAGGAGATCCAGCCCATGGGCGGCGTTGGCGCGAGGATCTTGCCGGAGGCCGACGCAGGACCGGTAGCAGGCACACTGTCGGCCGCCCAGACCGGGCGAGATGCGGGTGTCGATGCGAGGCCGGCAAGTCCCGCAACCAGGAGCGCCGTTGCCACAAAGCCGCGTCCCCGTTTGCGGGCCCTCGCCATCGGTCCTGCCTCGCCTGCTATCCGCATCGTCCTGTCTCGTTCCTAGAGCTTTAAGCTCAAACCAATCACGAAAGTACGGCCATAGGCGCTGTAGCCATCGCCCACGCTGCTGCTGGTACCGGTATTGCCGTTGCTGTAGATCGTATCCTGTCGGCCGTTGGCAAAGGACTTGAAGATCGAATTGGACAGGTTCTTGCCCTCGATGTAGATCTTCAGGTCGCGCGATACTTCGTAGGACGCGGTTGCTGTCAACCAGACAAAGGAATCGGCGATATTGGCCCATCCCGGCACTTCTGTCGTCGAATTCTCGACAAAGCGACCGGCATAGTCGCACGACAGGGCACCCGCCCAGGGACCCTTCTCGTACATCAGGCCAATCGACGCGGTATTGGGCGAGACCCCTTCAAGCTGGCCGACATAGTCACCGAGCACCCAGGCCTTGCTCCAAGAGCGCGTGTACTGGGTGCGCACGCCAAAGCCGTTGTCCCACCAGTGCTGCCAGGCAAGTTCCAGCCCGCTGACAAGGGCGCGATCGCCGTTGATCGGCTGCTGGATCGAATACAGATAGCCCGGCACGCCAATATTGACGTTGTTGGTGGTCTCGGTCGTGATGAAATCCGTCAGGCGCTTGGCAAAAATCGCCGCGGTAATTGCCGATTTCGGCTCATAGTAGTACTCGATCGAGGTGTCGAACTGGGTCGAGCGAATCGGTTTCAAGTCCGCGTTGCCCGAGTAGTAGAGCTCGTAGACCCGATTGATCGTGCCATCGGTATAGGTTGGCGCTAATTGGTTCAGGTTCGGCCGGGCAATCGCCTGCGCGAGACCCAAGCGTAGCTGCAACTCATCGCTGAATTCGTAAAGATAGTTGGCAGCCGGCAGCGGCACCGTATAGGAGCCGTCGGCCGTGACCGGCTGCGCCAGGCTGTAGGTGACCTGGGGTGCGGAAGTCGGGATGTTCGGCGTCGGATCGTAGACCGACAGGATGCGATTGACGGCAGTGGAGGCCGTGGTGTCGGTGTGCGTCAGACGCACGCCGACATTGCCCGACCAGTGGTCGCCCGAGAAGGTGCCTTCGGCATAGATGTCGCTGGTATCTTCAGTGACCGAGTAGGAGTTGGTCGGGTTGAACTGCGGCAGGGTCAAGGCGAAATCATAGACCGACGCCAGAGCACCCTGCTGCAGATTGGGCAGGCCGTTGAGCTTTTTTAGGGCATTCAGGTAAGCCTGGACGTTGAACTGAGCGAGATTCATCGGGAAGGATCCGCCCGAACCCTGCATGAAGTTCGGCAGGCTGATGATCGAGACTACGTTGGAGCCGAGCGAACCGAAGCTGATCGGACTCTGACCGACCGGTGTGACATAGAGGTTGGAGTACTGGTTCGAGCCGTTGGTCCAGTCATTGCTGTCGTCGGCGCGTGACTTGGTGCGATTGGTGCGGGTAATGCCGAACTCGATCGTATCGAAATTGCCGACCCCAACCGAATAGGATCCTGACAGGAGCCCGTCCGTCACCTCGTCCTTGACCGAGTAACCTGACAGGCCGACGTAGTGCGGATCCCAGTAGTTGTTATTGTTCAGGTAACCGTTGGCCAGAGCCGTGCCGTAGTTCATGCCATTGGGCAGCGTCACGCCGATATTGGGCAGGCCGCCATTGGTGTTGGTCCAATTGATGATGCTGCCCTGGGTAGCTGCCGAGTAACCGACCCCCGCGGCGATGAAAGTGTCCTGACCGCCCTCGGGTCGATCTGCCCGCGAACGATAGATGTCGCCGGTAATCTTCAAATCGGGCGACGCCTGCCAGACGGCGTTGGTACCGATGAGAGAAGTCGTAACCACCCGATCGATCGTGTTGTTGACGATCTCGTGCACGAAATTGTTGGCCTGAAAGGAGGTGATCACGCCGTTCTTGACGACCACGTGCGACCACTCCGGGTTGCCGAACTGGTCATAGGCGAAGTCCGGGTAATAGGCTTCGTTGTAGGCGCGCTGCGGGTCATCCAGATGGGTATAGAGGCCGTCGACGGTCACCTTCAGGTCGGAATTGGGCTTCCACTGAAAGGCGGTCGAGAGGGCGTCACGGCGCTTCTCATCGATCACCGACCCAAACGAGATGCAGCACTCCCCCACCACCGGCTGGCTGTTGGGGCCGGTGAGAGGCCAGACGCCCGGATTCTGCGGATCATAGGTGTTGTAGTTCAGGGCATCGGTGCGCGTTTTGATGTCGGACGAGACCACGCCTATCAAGAGACCCAGGGTGCGGTCATCGTTGGTGTCCGACACAAAGGCGGAATACTTCCTGCCGCCAAAGTAGGACATGTCGTTGTAGCTGTCCTCGGCACGGATCGCCCCATGAAATCCCGGATCATCGAAGGGTCGCGCCGAGCGCAGATTGACGGTACCGCCGATACTGCCCTCGACGTCAGACGCCTGCGCCGACTTCAGCACGTCGGCACCCGAAATCACGTCGGCCGGCAAAACGTCAAAGGCGAGATCGCGCCCGTCATCGTCGGTCGCTAGGATCCGGCCATTCAGGGTGACGATGTTGTACTGCGAGCCGAGCCCTCGCACCCCTACATAGAGGCCCTCGCCGCCGGTGGTGCGCGAGATCGAGATGCCGGTGATATGACTGAGCGAATCGGCGACGTTGTCGTCCGGGAATCGTCCGAGCTCGGTGGCGTTGATCGAGTCGAGCACGATGCCGGCATTTTTCTTGATATCGAGCGATTTGCCGGTGCTGCCACGCAAACCCGTCACCACCGTCGTGCCAAGGTCGGTGACATCTCCCGAAGCAGGTGTCGCAGTCCCCGTGGCTGCAGGGCTGCCTGTCGCTGGCGCAGTTCCCGTGCCAGGAGTTTGCTGGGCAGTCTGGTCGGCATTACCGATCTCGGAAGCAGCGATGAGCGGCGCCGCATCCTTTGCTGCGGGCTTTTCTTCGGCGCCCGGTGTCTGGACTGATCTCTCGGTTTGCTGCGGTGGAGTGCCCGTCGTTGGGGCCTGTTGAGCGCCGGCCAATTGCCAGGGCGCGAATGCGAGCGCGATCGAAATCGCAAGTGTCTTGCGCTTACCCATGCCCCAGATCCCCCCTGAAAGGATGCCAGATAGTGCGCCTCCCATCCCTGAAGGCGCGTCGAAAGTTCTGTGCGATTACTTTCACATACTTTCGTTAATATCTTCGATTGCTTTCGTATTCTTACCGCAGCAATCGGGCAAGTCAAGTAGGTTTTCCGAAAATTCTCCCGATAGGAAGCCCAGATCGGGGCCCATGGGCCCGAAGGAACTAGCCTCGCCGCGACAGAAGCCCGGCCAGGCGAGCGGGTCGCGGTATTTCTGCAGGCTTACCTATTTGGAGAGCGTAAGGTTCCACAAATATGTCACTGGCCGGCTTTCGGAACATCGACTGAGAGATGGGCGGATGCAGCTAACCGACGCCAAGCCTGGAGTGGTTAGCGCGAAGTAAAATCCACCAACTTTCGGGTTTCTGGATCACACCCTTGGAGCAGACACGTGTATCGCCTGTGTTGTACCAAGAAGCTACTAGGACGCATGAACCTCAAGCCATGCGAAGCGACCCCACCCACGACGACCGTATTGGGCGATTGGTACGCCACCGTCCTTTTCTGGAGGCCGCAAGTAGCATTGCTCGTGAACGAACGCACTCTATTGCCGATATTGCTACCCCTTGCACCAGCCGCGACGCTTCCGAGTCGACTGCCAATGGAGCTGGCGAGACAATTGGCAGCATGCGGCCTCGCTGAGCGTTTTGTTGATGAAGAGCTTGCGTCGATGCAGGAATGCTGCGTGACCAAGACGGGCAACCGAACTCTGATCGGAATGCTCAACGAGTTCTCATTCCTGGCAGACGCCTATCGGGATCGAGGCGAGTCTGTCGATCTGTCTTTGCTCGCGCGCAGACTCGCAACGACGCCTTGCGGACCTCTCAAGCACCAGAGCCCGGCACGGGTGCTTGCTGCGCTGCGACTGCCCGCTGCGTCGTAGCCAGCCGATGACCGACCAGAGCGAACCCAGCGCTCTCGAAGGTGAACGCGACTCTCAGCCGGATGCGACAGCGGGCTCGACCTTGCGCAGTCCGAGCACCTGGCCGTCGACTTTCATGAGCTGCTCGAATTCCGCGGCGGGAATCGCCTTCGAGAAGAGGAAACCCTGGAACTCGTCACAGCGATGGCGTCGCAGGATTTCGAGCTGGACTGCGGTCTCGACGCCTTCGGCCACCACTTTTAGGCCCATGGAGTGACCCATGGCGATGATCGCCTGGGTAATCGCCAGATCGTTCGGGTCGACCGACAGATCGCGCACGAAGGCGCGATCGATCTTGACGGTATCGACCGGGAAGCGCTTTAAGTAGGCAAGTGACGAGTGGCCCGTGCCAAAGTCATCGATGGCCAGAGTAATGCCGCGCTTTTTGATCTTGTCGAGAATCACGAGTGCCTTCTCGGGACTGGTCATCACCACGCTCTCGGTGATCTCGAATTCCAGCGCACCGGGGTCGTAGCCGGTCTCCTCAAGTATCCGGTCCAGATCGTCGAGTAGCCTGGTATCTTCAAACTGCTGGGCCGAGAGGTTGATCGCAATCCGGATCGGCGTGATGCCGCCATCAAACCAGCTGCGCGCATCGCGACACGCGCCTTCGAGCACGAGCCGGCCGATCGAGCCGATCAGGCCGACTTCCTCGGCAATACCGATGAAATCCCCCGGGAACAGAAGGCCGCGCTCCGGATGGCGCCAGCGCACCAGGGCCTCGGCACCGGCGACGCGGCCTGTCGCGATATTGACCTTGGGCTGGTAGAAGACTTCGAATTCGCGATGCGCGATGGCGTGGCGCAGCTGGGTTTCCAGGGCCAGCCGCTCGACGCTGTGCTCGTTCATCTCGTGGGAGTAGAACTGGTAGTTGTTGCGCCCCGAGGTCTTGGCGCGGTACATGGCGATATCGGCGTTTTTGAGTAGCGACGCGCCGTCCTGCGCATCCTCCGGATAGATGGCGATGCCAATGCTGCCCGAGAGCTGGCACTCGTGGCCGTTCACGTTCATGGTCTGTGCCGCCACACCAAGAATCTTCTGGGCGATGTCGGCTAGCACCTGAGGACTCTCGAAGTGCTCGATCAAAAGCGTGAACTCGTCGCCACCCACGCGCGCAAAGCGATCGGCCTTGCGCAAGGCACCAAGTACGCGCTCGCTGACCTGGCGCAGCACCTCGTCACCGGCGTCATGACCCAGGGAATCGTTGATCACCTTGAAGCGGTCCAGATCAAGATAGAGCACACCCAGGGAACCACCACCGCGTTTGGCGCGAACCAGGGCCCGCGCGAGTTCATGGTTAAACAAGAGGCGATTGGGTAGGCCCGTCAATTCATCGTGATGGGCCAGATGCCGGATGCGCTCGGCCGCGGTGCGGCTCTCAATGGCGATCGCAGCAAGGTCCGTACAGATACCCGCAAGCTCCGCGCCGATCAGGGCTGAACTCGCCGGCCCGCGGCTGTAGAGCGCCAGCGCTCCCAGCACCCCACCCTTGTTGCCAAAGATCGGCCAGGCGCGCACCGAATGGACTTGCACGGTACGCAGGAAGTCGCGCAGCGGGATATCGAGGGGATAGGCGTCCAGATCATCGATCACCACCGGCGAGGCGCTGCGCATCGCCTCGGCGCAGGGGCCGGCCGCCTCCTCCAATGGCCGATGCATGACCGCTGCCTGATAGTCCTCGGGCAACGACGGCGCGATCCCCAGCGCGTAGTGATTCCCGGTGGCGTCGAGCGTGACCATGGCGCAGATGGCGCCCGACGAGTAGGACTCGGCAAATTTCGAGATCGTCGTCAGGACACCCTTGAGTTCCGCCCCCGATGCGATTAGATTCAGAATCAGATTCTGGTCGGCCAAGTGGCGCGCCTGGTAGCGACGGTCGCGCTCGCGGTGAATCATTTCCAGCGCGAACGACACCTCGTTGGCGAGCTGCTCGATGAGTGCCACGATGTCGGCGCGAAAGTATTCCTCTTCTTCCGAGAATACGCACAGCGCGCCGACTACTTCGTTTTCCTGGCGCAGCGGGAAGTAGGCGGCCGAGCCAAATGGTCCGATCTGGCTCGTCCCGGGACGCAGGCTCAGCGTGGCGCTGCCACGCAGTCGGTTGCGGATCTGGCTGGAGCCGGTGCGCAAAGCCGGGGTGAGCGAGCGAAACTCCTGGGATTCGCCGTGTTGAGCAACCAGCGTGAGTGCCGGCACTCCGGCGGCGCCTGCGTCGCGCGCGGCAATGAACTGCACCGGCTCTGTATCCGCCTCAAAACGGGCCACCGCCGCGAGCTTCAGGCCGCCAAACTCGACACAGATCCCACAGAGTTCATCGAAGAGTTCGTCCTGGTCGACCACGCGCACGATGAGCTGACTGGTATGACTCAAGGCAGCATAGAGCTGGGTGATGCGCGCCATGCCGCCTTCGTAGCTGTCACGCTCCCGCATGCGCGCCCTGGTGACGCGCACACACAGTAGCGCGGTCAATAGCGACGCCAGTGTGATCGAGACGATGACCGCGCTGCGCCCCAGACGCGCGGTTTCGCCAAGCGTCGCCGAGAAGCGTAATTCGAGTGGGGTCAGGCGCTGATTGATCTCGCCCAGGTCAACCAGGATCTGAGCTCGCTCGTCACCGCGTCCGCCGCCACTTGGCAGCTGCTGCAGGCGGCCCGCCAGCATCGAGATTCTTTGCGTGTAGTCGTCACCCTCGGTCCAGATACTGATCGCCGTCTTCATCGGTTCCACGCCATGGAACCAGCGAAACAGGCGAATCATGCCGCCAACGTCGCTCGGATGAATGCCCAGCTCAAGAAAACCCAGGCGCGCCGCATCTTCGTCGGCGGTGCTCGCGAGGAGCGCGACGCGCGCCTTACGTGCGCCCTCGGGAATGGCGATTGCCTGCCAGTACTGCTCGAGATCGTCTTCCGTATGCGAAGTCGCGTATTGCGACAGGTAGAAGGCGGCATTCTTTTGCCCCTTCGAATACAGGCCCTCGCCAGCAACATAGGCGCGGATCGTCGACAAAAGCTCGAGACTGATCACGGCCACGAGCCAGGTCACGAACAGCGCCGCGAGAATCGGGGCAACAATTCGCAACACGGACGGTGACGGATCTCCGGGTCGGGCGACTCCTTTTTGCTGCTGCATCGCCATCAGCTATCCACCTATCGGCCACCGCCCGCTGGCCGTGCGGTTCGCGCGTTGTCCTGGATTCGTCAAGCTACGGCGGGTCTCGCCGCGCCTTCGCGCAAAAATGCGCCCAGCCTCTCCAAGCAGGCCTAGAGAGACTGCCACCTCTATGCATATAACTGTACCCCTGCTACTGGGGGTAACCACTCCTTTCGTGCACGCCTTGCCACACAAGCGTGGTCAAGGAGCTTGTCTGATACGCCCTGATTCGGCTTTCTCGCTCCCGGGCCGGAGCAGAGGCACTCAAGCGCAGGAGCGTGCGGCCGGCAATTGGCCGCGCCTTACAGCTTTGCCAGCAATTCCCTGGCGCGCTGCACGAGGAAGATATTGGGCAAAAAACGCCAGAGATAGACGAGGAGCACCCCGATCAGAAACACCCCAAATATCGAGAATCGCAGCATGAGCGGGATGAAGAGGACCGAGCCCACGAGTGCGACCAGCACCCGTGAGTCAAGCCAGCCGGAGTTGGCGATGCGGCGCGCCTCAAGCCGGTCCAGCAGGTCGCGCAGGCGGATCGCGACAGGCTCGGGACGCACGGCGAGCTTGCGTAACTCAAGCCACTGCGCGTCGCCGCGCGGCGACGCACGCACTTCTGTGAGTAGCTCGAAATATCGCTGCAGATCGCCTCGCAAGGCGTCACAGTTCTCACTCAGGTAGAGGGTGCGCTGGCGCGCGTGACGCAAGCGCATGACAATCTCTTCGACATCCCGGGTGAGGGTCTGCTCTTCATTGGCGGCATTCTCGCGTGCCAGATCGAGCGCCTTCTGCTGGCGCTGTGCGAGCTTGCGCGCCTCTGGCAGGAGCGACTCGAACACCATCAGACCGATCGCGTCCATCCCGGCCGGGTCGCCCAGTGCGATGAGCCAATCGCAGTGCACCACGAGCTCGACACGTTCGGCGACCAGACGGGTCCGCAAGCGCTCGGACCATGAATGGTCATAAAGACTCGCGATCAGGCGCGGATGCATCGCAACCAGCGCGGGCGGGCCGTCCTCGAACTGGTTTTGCACCAGGTCGTCGAAATTGACTACCTCCCCGGGCACGCGCGCCGGGGTATGGTCACGCAGCACCGCCCTTTGCCGATTCCAGCCGGCATCGAAAGCATCGACCAGTTCGCGCCAGCGCCGATCGATCTGACCGAGCTCGCTGTGGCCGGCCTCGCCAAAGCGCGTAAGCACCTTTTTCTGGTAGAGCTCATCGATCCAGCGTGCCGCATCGGCATCGCCCTTCAAGGCGAGGTTGGTGCGCGCAAGAATGTCGGGAATCTCGACTTTTTCGCCGCGCCAGACAGCCGGGAGGCCCGGTGCCAGGTGCAGGATCAGGCGCAGGAGCTGCTCATCAACCGCAAGGCGCTGGTCATATTGCATCTCCAGCATCAGCCGGACCGTGTTCTGATCCTTCTGGATATCGCGAAACCACGAAATCAGCTGCCCGCTCAGAAGGTCCTTGAGCCCCAACTGCCAGTGACGCGACAAGGCCAGGGCAAGATGTTCGGCGCTCGCGCAGCGCTCTTCGGCCAGATGGTAAGGCTCGACAAACCGGGCACCCGGATCTTCTTCCATCGGCTCGGGCAAGAGCGGATCGGCGGCGAGCCAGCGCGCGATTTCCTGATCGCCCCAGCGCCGCTCCGGATCGCGCAGCAGAAGGCCACGTACGAGCTTACGAATCTCGCGATCCGCAAGCTCGCTCGTATTGATGCTGCGCGTGGTGAGCTGATGCAGGATCACCGCATCTGATAGCCCGGCGAATGGATGGCGACCAAGGGACGCCTCAAGCAGGATCATGCCGAGTGCCCAGTAGTCGACTTTGCCGTCGATCACCCCGGAAAGACTTTCGGGCGAGGCGTAATGGAGCGTGCGCGCCGCGCCGGTAAAACGCTGGGTCATGGTGAGAACCGCGGCAATCCCGAAGTCAGCCAGAACCACGGCCAGCGGTTGCCGCGCGCGCACCAGAACATTGTCAGGTTTTAGGTCACGGTGCACGAGACCGGCGGCATGCACGGCGGCAATCGCCGCAGCGATCTGCCGGGCAATTTCGCGCACCGTCTCGGTTTCGAGCGGTCCCTGTGCCAGAAGCTCGCGCAGCGAACCGAAACGGCACAGCTCCATGAGCTCATAGGCGTGGCCCTGCGAGTTGCCTGATTCGAGTACTGCCACCCGGAAGTCCGGCGAAATGCCGGTCACGCGTTGCTGCACCTCGACGCTCGGCTGGATACCCTGGCGGTATACCTTGGCAACGCATTCAGTGCCGTCGGCGATCGATGCGATGAGGAGAATGTCCGCCTCCGATCCCTGCGCGGGAAAGGCCCGCACCAGACGAAAACGCTCGCGCAGGGCCGCCGGCAGGCTGATGAGGCTGTCCGCAGCGCGCGCTATCGTCTGGCCATGAGCGAGATGCCGGTTGCAGTAAAGACAGGTGTCGCTATCCGGCGGATTCGCCTGACCGCAGTCCTCGTAGGGACACACCACACTCGCCGCAGCGGGTGTTGCGCTTCTCACTTCTTCAACGAGCGGGCTCGCCGGTTCTTCTTTCTTGACGAGGTCGAGCCCGAAAAGGAGTGTGCCGCAGGAGCAGCGCATTACGTCGACTGCGTTTTCGCTGGCGCAGGTCGGGCAGATTCGGATGTAGTCGCTACTCACCTACTGCCTCCAGGAGACCTCGCCGAACTTAATCCCGCGCTCCCGGCAGGCCTTCTCCAGCGCCGCCATGTCGCCGCGCGCCGGGATGCCGATATACCAGACTCGCCCCGCCTCGACGAGCGTCTGGATACGCTTTCCGAAACTGTCAGCGGCAGCGTCGATAAATGGCAGAAAGCGTTCGCGCCCGAGATCACTCAGGGGCACCAGGGACTGGTTCGACGAGCCGCGCCACAATTGCGTGATCGGCAGGTTCTCGACATAGGGCTCGGCGATGATCGCATCCAGCAGCTCCAGAATGCCGGCGTGGCGCCCTCTTAAGCGTGTAAGCGGATAGCCGCTGTAGCAAAGGATGTCGAACTTGTGATCGAGCGCAGCGCGCCACTGATGCAGTGCCTTCAGAAGCGCTCTTAAGGCCTGTGGCTGATCGAAGGGCTCGCCCCCCGAAATCGTCACCCCATCGAAGCCACCCGCAGCGACCTCCCGACACCAGGTCAAGAGCCGCGCCACCGTGATCTCGCGTCCCGGATCCTTCGCCCAGGTGTCCTGCGACACGCAGCCCTTGCAGCCGATGCCGCAGCCCTGGACCCAGATGCCGATGCGTTGCCCGGGGCCAAGAACCGTCACCGGAAAATGCGCCTTGTTGACCGCAATCTTCATGTGGCCGCAACCGCGAGACTGATCACCCTGTCGGTCTCGACGATGCCGGTGATGGCGAGTTCGCGCTTGCCGGCAAGCGTCTCTTCAAAAAGCGCGCGCGACAGGGGATTGATCAGGACCGATTCGAGATAATTGCCAATGCCGCGGCCGCCATTGGACAGATCGGTGGTGCAGCGCTTTAGTAGTTCGGCGCGCATGTCAGCCGAGACCGTGAGCGTCAGGCGGAACTCGTCGAGCAGACGCTGTGCCACGTTTTTCAGCATGCCGTCGAAGATCTGCACGGCCACTTCAGGAGTAATGAAATTGAAGACAACGATATTGTCGCCGATGCGATTGAGGATTTCGGGACGCGACAGGCGAAATTTGAAATAGTCTCCGATCGCCTCGCGCACCCGCACTTCGACCGTCCCGTAGGGATCCCCCGGGCGCACGTTCTGCACCCGCCGGCCCTGGCTGTCCTCCACATAGATCCCGAGATTCGAGGTGAAGACGATGATCGCCTCGGAGAAGTAAGCCGTATCGCCGCGCCCATCCGTCAGCCGTCCGTCCTCGAGAATCTGCAGGAACTTGTCGAGAATCCGCGGATGCGCTTTCTCGATCTCGTCAAAGAGAATCACCGAAAAGGGCTTCTCGCGCACCGCATTGGTGAGCTCCCCGCCGGCATCAAAGCCGATGTAGCCCGGCGGCGCGCCGAGCAGCCGGGCACTGGTGTGCTCTTCGGCAAATTCACTCATATCAAAGCGCAGATAGGCGCGCTCATCGCCAAACACCAGTTGCGTGAGGGTCTTAGCGAGTTCAGTCTTGCCGACCCCGGTCGGTCCCGCGAAGAACAGCACTCCGCGCGGACGGTTGCTACCCGAGCGCGCCTGGGCACCGGTCAATCCCATCACCGAGCGTTTTAAGATATCGAGGGTCTTGACCACCGCCGCTCGCTGGCCCTTGACGCGCTCTTCGATCAGAGCCTGGGCGCCGCGCACTTTTTCGCGCAGGTAGTCCTTCTTCCAGGGATTATCGAGGGCACCGACCTTGTAGCAGCGCACCGCATCGTCGATCGCCCTGATGCCCAGACCCGATCGACTGGCAAGCTCGGTAATGTCGGCCAGCCCCGTCAGGGTCATGGCCTCGGTGCTCTCGCTAAAGCTCTTTAGAAACTGCGCGCGCGCCGCCTCGCTCGCCTCGCCATAGCCCGCAAAAAGCGGCGCCAGCTGGCGCGCAGCCGCCTCGCGCATCTCGTAGTCGGGTCGAGCGATCACCAGACTCGCGACGCGCTCGCTATCGAGCGCGTACCAGGATGGCAGATCCTGGGGCCGGTTGACGAGCCAGAGGAGTGGATTAAATAGCGGCAGGCCCTTCCCGTCCTTGGGAACCATCGCTGCGGCATACAGCGAGAGCTTTTCGCAGGCGACAAAAAAGCGATGCTCACCCTCGGAAAGATGATCGGGCGCGCGCGCCAGCCGCGAGGCAAAGTCGAGCACCAGGGCGCAGCGCGCCTCGCGCTGGCTCGTCATGGTCTTGATCAGATTGCCAAGCGACTCCAGGCTCATTATCTGGCTGCCAGCGCTGAGCTTCAGATCGAAGAGGCGCTCCGCCAGCTCGCGATTGGCCGCTTCATTGGGATAGGTGCGCAGACCATCGGCGGGATCGAACACCAACAGACACTGAAAGCCCTGCCGCGACAGGCAGGCCCAGAGAGCGCGCAGCAGCGGCACCAGCGCCGGACCACTATCGAGGTTGACCAGAAAACTGTCGCGAATATTGCCCGAGACCACAAACTGCGAGCGGATCGGCAAGAGTCGCTCGAGATCTCCAATCCACCGCGCCTGGGCAAAGCTCATTTGATCGCTCTTTCCTGCAGCCTGGTTACGCTGCTCTCGTCATCTTCATCGGCAAAGCGTGGCAGCTTGCCGCGATCGACGAGCTGCACCGGCAGCTCACCCGCGGCAAGGTGGCGCGTGACCTGCATCTTGACGCCGCGCTGGGCGAGCGTCGCCAGAAGTTTCGGGAATTCCGCGCACCAGCGGTCTTCGGCCAGATGATCGAGCACGCTGCGCTCCGCGTTGGCGCCATCGACCGCGCGCACAACATTGAAGTTGGCGGCGCTTCCCTTCGCGTCGATACGCAGTCTCACCATATAGTCGCCCCAGCCCGCCCCTCGAAAATGCACCACCCCACCTTCGACAAAAAGAGTCTGGCTGATGGGCTCGACCTCGTAGCCAAGATCCTTCAGAGACTGATCAAGCACAGTCGCGGTGGCTTTCCTGACTTCGTCTGCGACCGTCTCATCGATGTGCATCTGGATGCGCCGGCGCAATTCGCTTGCCAGCAGATCGCGCCGCTCGCCCGGGAGGCTGCTATCGAGTTCCTTGGCAAGGCTGGCGATGTCAGCCGGGATCTCACCCAGATGGCTGATGCGTGCAACGAGGCGCTCACCGAGCGTCTGGCTTCTCGCCTCCTGCGTGAGGCTCTCGGGCAGCTGGTCGACTTCCTCCTCATCCACCTGAGCTTGCTTGCGGCGCGCAACTTCGCCAAGCAAAAGCGCCTCAAGATCGCGCACCAGGGATTCGAGTCCACTTATATAGGCAAGTTTCAGTGCCGGATCGTCGGAGTGCGGTCGATCCAGTCGCGTTGCCCGCACCGGATCGGCCAGGCCCAGGCCATTAGCGAGCTCGAGGAGTTCAGCAAAACGCGCCTCGGCGGCGGCGACTGCGGCATCGCGCGCCACGATGGCCTCATGGCCGGCCGCGATCTGGCGACTCGTGTTGCTCTGGTGGGCGATTTCGCTCGCTGCCGCATAGTCGGAGGCGCGCGCGTGGCTCTCGGCTACTGCCTGCCCCGCGCGGATCGCCGCAGCGGCGAGGAGAACCGTAAATGGGTCAAGCCCAAAGATCGCTACCTTGGGTCCGCTCATTGGATAGGTTCACCCTGGTATTGCTGCATCGCGCCCATTTCTGTGAGTCCGGCATGCGCCAGCAAGCCCGCCATCCGGCTTTGGCTGGATTATGCCTACAGATCGCCATGCCGTGGCGGGCCATGCGCGATCGGGGCCCTCAGGCTGGTGCGGCAAAGGTGAGTCCCGCCGGCACCTCGCTTGACCATCCCATCACGCGCCGCACCGATGCAAAGATACGGGCTTGTCCAAAGTGCGCCGATGGTAGAGATTATGGGCTTGGCAGATCGCCGTCGAGTGATCGCGAATCGAGGAGCAAAAAAATGAGCAGCTTGCATTCGGGCGGAGCGCTGGGTTCGCTCTTTCTTAACGCATTCGCGCGCTTTGGTGAGCGCGACGCACTGGGCGACGATGTAAAACGCTGGACCTATAGCCAACTCGCGGATCGGGTGGCGCGCTTAACGACCCTGTTTCGCTCTCTGGGCTTGAAAAAGGGCAATGCCGTCTCGGTGCTGTCGGGCAATCGGGTCGAGTCGTGGGCGGTGATCGCCACGGCGGCGATCATGGGCATGCGTTACACCCCGCTGCACCCCCTCGCTGCAGAGGACGATCACGCCTTCATCATGGAAGACGCCGAGATCGACGCGCTGATAGTCGAGAGCGGCAAATTTGCCGCGCGGGGACTCGCGATCCGTGCCCGTGTACCGGGCTTAAGACATCTGCTCTCCTTCGGGCCGATCGAGGGTGCGCGCGACATTCTCGCCGAGTGGGATGAGCACACCCCGGCTGATCTCGTCGATGACAGCGAATCGGACGCGATTGCCTGGCTTGCCTACACCGGCGGCACGACCGGCCGCTCCAAGGGCGTGATGCTGCCGCACCGCTCGATTGTCGCCATGTCGACCCTGCTTTTCTCGGAGTGGGAGTGGCCGTCCGAGATCCGCTATCTGGCATCAACGCCGATCAGTCACGCGGCCGGCGTGAATCTGTTTCCCCTGATGATGCGCGGTGGCTATGCGCGCCTGCTCAACGGTTTTGACGCCAATGCCTGGTGCCGTGCGGTCGAAGCGGAAAAGCTCACCATGACGCTGCTCGTGCCAACCATCATCTACGGCCTGATTGACGCTGCCGCCATCCGCGAAAAATATGATCTCTCCTCGATGCAGATGATCATCTATGGCGCAGCACCGATGTCGCCGGACCGGCTCATGGAGGGCATGAAGATCTTTGGCCAGGTTTTCGTGCAGCTCTATGGCCAGACCGAATGTCCGCAGATCATCACCGCCTTGCGCAAAGTCGATCACGACCCGGCCTATCCGAAGCGCCTTGGCTCCTGCGGTCGACCGACCGCGACGGTCGACGTGCGGCTCTTTGACGCCGAGATGAAGGAAGTAGGCGCCAACGAGCCCGGCGAGATCTGCGTGCGCGCGATCCATGTCATGAACGGTTACTGGAAGCGACCCGATGCGACCGAGGAGGCCTTTCGCGGTGGCTGGCTGCACACCGGCGACGTCGCCGTGCGCGACGAAGAGGGCTACTTCTATATCGTCGATCGGACCAAGGACATGATCATTTCGGGCGGCTTTAACATCTATCCGCGCGAGGTCGAAGACGCCCTGATGGCACACGAGGCCGTCGCTTCGGCGGCAGTGATCGGCATCCCGGACGACAAGTGGGGAGAGGCGGTGAAGGCCTTTGTTGTTCTGAAGCCAGGCGCCAGCGTGGAGGTGCGCGAGTTACAGGAGCATGTCAAACACAGGCGCGGCGCACCCTGGTCGCCCAAATCCATCGATTTCCTCGATGCGATACCGGTTACGGGGCTTGGCAAGCTCGATCGCAAGCTGTTGCGCGCGCCCTACTGGCAGGGACGCACACGCGCAGTCGCCTAGTTCGATAGATAATGGCGCGCGGGGCGGCTGCCGACTAAGGCACTCCCCCGGGCCGCGCCCGGAATTGGCGCGGCAGCCAAGCACCGATCAGCGCACAGGAATTTGCCAATCATGAGAATCCCTACAGGCTGGACGATCGCCATCAGCGCGACGCTCCTACTACCCGCGCTCGCCTGCGCGGCTCCCAACGCACATGACAAGCTGACACGGCTTGCGGAGCAGATGACCTACGAGCTCGTTGCGCTCGATCCCATAGAAGGCACTTACCTGGGTCTGAGCGAGCACGACGGCGATCTGGTGGATCCCACCGAAAAACTGCGCGCCCAGCGCATCAGTCTGCTCAAAGGCTGGAATCGCGAGCTCGAGGCCATCGAGCAGATCGAGGCCGCACAGTTCTCGCTCACCGATCGCGATGACGCACGCCTGTTACGTGCCCGGCTTTCCGAAGAACTCAATGAACTCCTGGTGCACCAGTGGGATCGCAAGAGCTATACCGGTCCTGCCGAGCACCTGATCGACGCCATCTTCGAGCAGTTCCTGCACTTGCCGATCGCAGGCCAGGAAGGTGCGAGCGCTGCGGACGTGCAAAAGGCATGGGATGACATCGTCTCGCGGCTATCGAAGGGTTCTGCATATATCGAGGCGGGCCAGAAGCTCGTCACGCATCCGGGCCACCTCTATGGCATCGTTGGCAGCGAGGAACTCGAGGGAGTTCCCGACTTCCTCAATGGCGCCTTGACCGACGCCGCCAAAGCGCAGTTGTCGTGGCGTCCCGACGCGCTCGCACGCTTTGTGGCCGGCCGTGACGCGTTGCTGGCGACGATCGCACAGACCAAGCTCTACGTCGATGCGCATGTCGCGCACTGGCCCGAAAACTATGCAATGGGCAAGAAGGCCTACAACCTGATGCTGCGCGATGAGCAGCTTTTGCCCTATGACGACATCGATGTCGAGCGCATGGCGCGCGACGAGTTGGCGCACGGCTGGGCCGAAGAAGTCTGGCTGATGTCCGCATCGAGCCACGCCGGCACACCCTTTGGGCCCGCAACCGGCGGTGGCATGGCTCCGGGCGGTGCGCTCCTGATCGATTACTACCAGGCGCGCATTGCCGACCTGAAGAAATTCGTCGCCGACCACGACCTCATCACCCTCCCGGATTGGCTTGGCAGGATGGACGTCGTCGAGACCCCCGCCTTCCTGCAGCCAGTGTCGCCGGGCGCGTCGATGCACTCGCCGCGCCTGTTCTCCAAATCGACCACCGGCTACTATTTCATCACGCCGCCCAAGTCCCTCGCCGAGGCGGCCAAGTCGCTCGATATGAACCAGGACTTCGATCGCGACCGAATTCTTTCCACGGCGGCTCACGAGGCCATGCCCGGCCACTTCCTGCAGCTCTCGATTGCCAAGCGCCATCCCGATTTCATTCGCAAGATCTCGGATAGCGGCGTGTTCGCCGAGGGCTGGGCCTTTTATGGCGAAGAGATGTTCGTGCGTCTCGGTCTGTATGGCGATGACCTCGACGCACGTCTGTTCACCGCTCGCTGGGAGCGCGTGCGCGGCGCGCGCGCCGTGGTGGATCCCAAGCTCGCCTCGGGAGAATGGACGGTCGCGCAGGCGGTCGAGTTCTTTGAGGCTCAGTCGGGCTTCTCGCACAAGCAGGCCCAGGCTGCGGTGCACGGTATCGCACTTCGACCCGGCTACGTGATCTCCTATACCGTAGGTCGCCTGCAAATGGAGAGCCTGCTCGCCGAATATCAGCAGCGCATGGGTTCGCGCGCTTCGCTGCACGATTTCCACGATCGACTCCTGTCCTATGGGTCGGTGCCCTTTGCCATCGTCGGACCGGAACTATTGGCCGATCTCGACAAACCGGCGGCGAGCGTACGCGCTGCGGCCAACTACTAGGACGGATCGCGGCGCGCACTGCGGATCGTAGCTACGAGGAGGCATCATGACCGAGGCAGCCGGAGCGCTTGCGCGCATCAGATCGATCAATGCCACCTCGGCTTTCAACACCTGGCTCGGCATCGAGGTGCTCGCTGCCGCAGACGGAATCGCCGAAATCGCGATTCCCTGGGACGACAAGCTCGGCCAGTACGCGGGCTTTTTACACGCCGGAATTATCGGCGGCCTGATCGATACGGCGTGCGGTTTTGCTGCGGCCTCGGTGGTCGGCCGGGTGCTCGCCTCGCACTATTCGGTCAATTGCCTGTCGCCGGCGGTCGGGGTGCGTTTCATCGCGACCGGCAAGGTCATCAAAGCCGGCAAGCGCCAGATCTTTAGCTCAGGAGAACTCTGGGCGGAGGATGCGGCCGGCAAGCGCAAGCTGGTTGCGACCGGCGAAGTGCTGCTTCTGACCGTTGTCAGTGAGGCGGGCTAGTCGGATATGCCCGGCAGCGACTGACCCGGTGCCAAAGGGCGGCGCATTCTCCAGAGGCCATAGGACAGGCCCCAGGCGAATAGAAAGCCGCCGACAATCCAGAAGCCGAGATTGCCTAGATCGACTTCGCTGATCCGATGAGCCGCCGGGCCGTCTAGCCCGAGTACCCGAATCAGTACCTGCAGCAATTCGATCGTGCCAATGCCAAGTGCCACGGCAACCGACAAGCCGGTCGTCGTCAGATTGTAGGCGAGCTTACGCAGCGGATTCTCAAGGGCCCAGTGATAGGCCTTGCACATCAGGACGCCGTCGCTGGTATCCATCAGGCACATCCCGGCGGCGAACAAGATGGGCAGAGCCAGCACCGCGACGATCGGCAGGTTGCCGGCGGCAGCGCCCGCAGTCATCGCCAGAAGCGCCACTTCCGATGCCGTATCAAATCCGAGCCCGAACAAGAGGCCGAGGGGATACATCTGCCAGCTCGCCTTGATCAGTCTTTGGATGCGACCACCGAACACGCGGTTGAGGAGCCCGCGTTGCGCCAGCAGCCTTTGCAGATGGGCATGACCGTGGGCCCTGCGCCGTGACGCGCGAAAGATCCGCAGAATATCCAGGATTACGAGCAGGTTCAGGATACCGATGAGCCAGAGAAACGCGCCCGAGACCGCGGCGCCGAGCACTGCGCCGACTTCCTCCAAAGCCGGCAGCTGGCGCTTGACCCAGCTCGCAGCAAGAGCCAGTGCCAGGGCCAGTACGAAGACGACGGTCGAATGTCCGAGCGAGAAGAAAAAGCCCGCGCCGAGCGGCCTCTGCCCACGCTGGATCAGATAGCGAACGGTATCGTCGATGGCCGCAATGTGGTCCGCGTCAAAGGCGTGTCGCAGGCCAAATAGATAGGCAGCCAGACCCAGCCCCGTCAGTGCCGCATAGCGCTCGCTGTAGTAGGCGAGCGCGCCAAAGCCAAGCACATGCAGCACAACGATAAAACTGTAGTAGAGCGCGAGTCGCCGCCATTGTGCGAGTGTCAAGCGTGCGGGATCAAGCTCGCCGTGCGCCTTCATCGTGAACCTGTCGGGATTGGTGATCGGCTAGGCTTAGCCCACTGCCTGCGACAGTATCACGAGCCCATCGGGGGTGCCAAGCATGAGCGCGCCGGGCATAGGCCCGGCGCGCTCATTTGCCTCTACGGGCACTAGCTTAGTGCTGCGACTGCCCCGCAATGAAACGATCGGCCTGGGTATCGAGCGCCGTCTTCTCGGCCACCTTAAAGCGTGCCGTCTCGACGCCGCGGGCGACGAGAGGTGCCGTCTCTGCTGGCGTATGCGCCTTCAACCAGCTATCGAGTTCATCGGGCGACAAGGTGTTCCAGAAAATCTCCGGAATCCCCGTGGCGAGGATCATCGGACCCATCGGCTGGTGAGGCGCGAGCAGCCGGTCGAGGTTCGCGGTCAGAAGCTCCCAGGAAAGCTTGGGATGCGCCTCGCTGATCACGGCGATCAACTGCAGACGCAAGTCTTCGGCCTGTTTCGGGATCTCGTCGGACAAGGCAATCTTGCCTGCCTGTTGGGCAAGTCCCTCGTCCGCGACCAGCATCAGCGGGGTGTAATAGCGGCGCAACTCGGTTTCGTTCTTGTGCGAGCGCGCTACGGCGTGCAGCTGCTCGAAGGTCGCCGCATCGGCCGATCTCGCAACCACTGACAGGATCATGTGCTGATCGTCTGGCTTGATGGCGCTGCGATCCGCGACGAATTGCACAAAACGCTTTTTGGCCTCGGCGATGGTCTCAGGATCGCCCCACGAGCCCAGATCCTCGAGCACCGAGCGGCGCAGACGCTGCACGCCAGGTGTCTCATCGGCCCGGGCATCCCAGCCCAGGTGACTGGCAAGGGGCTTTAGGACCGAGCGTGCGTACACCAGGTAGGCTGCATGTCCCGGGGTGCCGCGCTCGTCATGCTCGATCGTCTCAAGGGCGCCGCTGATCTTCTCCCAGGCGCGCTCATCCAGATCGTCGCCCATGCCGGAAGCCAGAGCGAGAAAGCTCGAGAGATCCTGCTTGCCCGACTCAACCAGCGCCCACTGATCATCCAGGAGGGCAATGCGGTCGCCGTTCTTGAGCGTCCCGAACAGGCGCGTGTTGGTGGCGAGTGTCGCAGCGTCGTAGCCGGCCCGGAAGTAGCCGATGGTGTTGGCGTTCACGCTCAGGGGCTCATCGCAGCGACCGGCGGGCGCGCTCTGGCCATCCTTCTCAAGCAAGAGGCTTTGCGGCGCGCCATCGGCGCCGCTGCGGATCTGCAAGGGCACCTTCCAGCGCAGCCCGGCCGCATCCGAACCCGACAGGAGAAAGCGCTGCTGGCTAAGGCTGATCGTGCGCGCGCCATTGGCGTCGCACTGCGCGGTCACCGACACCAGCGGAAAGCCCGGTTGCTCAGTCCAGTCGGCGGCAAATGCGCGCACGTCGCGCCCGCTCGCCTGGCTAAGAGCAATCCACAGGTCGGTGCTGGTGGCGTTGGAGAAGGCGCGCGCCTTCATGTATTTACGGATACCGTCACGAAATACGTCGTCACCGAGATAGGCTTCGAGCATGCGCAGCACCGCTTCGCCCTTGCTATAGGTGATCGCCGGATCAAAGGCGTTGGTTGCCTCGAGCTCGTTGGTCACGTGCTGCTGGATGGCATGTGAATTCACGCGCGCATCGTTGTCCATGGCGAATTCCTTGTCGCCATCTTCGTTCTCCCACCAGTTCCAGGAGGGGTTGCGCAAATCGGTTTCCTTGGCAGCCCGCCAGGAGGCAAAGCTCTCGTTCAGCCAGAGGTTATCCCACCAGCCCATGGTCACGAGATCGCCGTTCCACTGGTGCGCCATCTCGTGCGCCTGGACCGAGTAGACACTCTGGCGCTGGCCGACTGTGCTCGAGGCATTGAGCAACAGGATCTGGTCGTTATAGGTGATCGCGCCCCAGTTCTCCATCGCTCCGGTGAAGCCACCCGGGACCGCGATGCTGTCGAGCTTGGGCAGCGGGAAGGGGAAACCGAAGTAGTCGTTGTAGTCCGCGAGAATCTGCTGCGCGTTGCCAAGCGCGTAGGTCCCGTCGTTTTCCTGGCCCTTGACGGCCCAGACATTGAATACCGTGCCGCCGCTGGTCGCGCTGATGTGGGCCAAATTGCCCGCCGAAAACTCCACCAGGTAGGACGGCATTTTGGGCGAGACTTCGAACGAGGTTGTCGCGAGCGCACCGTGCACCGTGCGCGTGGCAATCGGCATGTTGCTCACCGTTTCCCAGGCAGCCGGCACCGTGGCTGTCAGCTTGAATTGCGCACGAAACGCCGGTTCGTCCCACGAGGGGAACATGCGCCTGGCGTCGGTGGCTTCGAACTGGGTGGTGAGCATGACTCCGTGCACGCCTGCCGGGTCGACATACTCCTGGGCAAACAGGCCCACCGCATGGCTCTCGATCTTGCCGGTGTAGCCAAAGGCGAGCGTATGGTGTCCAAGGCTCAAGGGTGCGGCGAGCGTGATGGTCGTGAGTTGCTGCTTATTGTCGGTTGCAACGTGCTTGACCGGCTTGCCGTCGACCAGAACATGGTCAAGCGCTTCGTTGAGGGTATTGAACTGGATGATCGACGTCGCCTTGCGCACTTCCAGCGCGATCGACTCGCTGCCATGGATGATGTGCTTTTTTGCGTCCGGTGTGATCGCGACGTCATAGACGAGCGGCACGACATCCTTGGGCAAACGCCCCGGAGCGGCGTCAAACGAGAAGGGCTCCTCCTTGATCACGTCGGCATGTGCCAGACCAATTGGCGCGAACGCCGCCGCCACCGCAACTCGAATCAGAAACCCTCTGCGCATATGTGCTACTCCATGTTGGTTGAACCATTCTCCGGTGCCTTCCCGGATGGCGGTCAGGTGTCCCCAGAAAGACCGGCCGGCCTCACTGAGACCGACCGGAAAAGACGCCCAGAAGCATTCTATCGGCCGGCCAGAGCGAGCCACCCGGCAAGCGACGGGATGCCGGGATCGCGGTATGAACTGCAGATCCGAGCGATGACTATCTAGAAAGTGCGCATCGTCAGACCGATCGACAGACCCAGACTCTGGCCGTGGGTCCTCGGCACAATCGTCCAGGTCGGCTCGATAAACCAGCCAAAATTCCTGCGGGGCCAGAACATGAAGTCGCCCGCCACCTCCAGCCCGCGTGCGATTCCGCGATCGGGACCCGTTAAGGTTTTAGAGAAGCTCGGTCCAAGCCCGAACATGAATTCTGTGGTCTCGGAAAGCGTAAAGGGCTTCTTGAAAACGAGGTCCAGCGAGTACTCGGTATGGCCGGAGGTGGCGAGCGCCGCCAATCCGCCCTCGATTTCCAACCAGTCCTCGATCGGCGTCACCTCCATGCCGATGGTCGGGCCATAGTTCGGCACCCCTGAACCGCGCACCGACCATTCGCCGGCGCCGCCGATCTCATAGACCGGGCCCTCGGCTTCCTCTCCGCCCTCGGATTCGTGGGCGCTGCCTAAACGGCTCGCGAGAAGGGCAAGACCGGCAAGGGCAATCGTGACGCAAGCGCGTGCGACGGGAAGGGGCATGCAGATCCGCTGAAGGTCTGCCGGCGATCCTAGCAGAGCGGTCTGCCACCAACAAGCAGGTCACGCGGTGCGGCCCGCGCGAATTCGGGAGGGTGCACCGCGAGCTAGGACTCGCGGTGCCAGTTAGGCGACTAGGCCGCCTTGCGACGCCTGCCAAATACACCGAGAGCCCCAAGGCCCGAGAACATCAGCCAGGCAGCAGCCGGCAGGGGTGTCGGCGCGAGCTGAGGTGCGAAGGCTATGCCCCGAACCATGGTGTCGGCCGGCGCGGTGTAGAGCGTCGTGAAGGATTCACTGCTAGGTAATGAAGTCGCTGCCAGCGAATCCGTGATTCCGAAGAGATAAGTCTGATCGAGATCATTGATCGTGGAATTGGTTGCGAAGAGCTCGACATTCCCGCCCACCACCTTGCCGGTGAGACCGATGAGGCCCGTAGTGCCGGCCGATGCCGTATTGGCGACCAGACCCAGTCCCTGGCTCAGGGTGTAGTCGAGCGTCCAGGAATTATTGATGAGCGACCATTTCTGCAGACCGCCGTCACCGATCCCGCCTTCCTTGGGGATGCCGCCATCGGCTACATAGAGCGTGCTCGAATTCGCAAAAAAGAAGTTCTCCGGGCTCAGATACACGGTGCTGCCCGTCGAGCCGGTATTGATGCCGTTGGCCTGGCCAGCGGTCAACGTGACGCTATTGGAGATGCCCGGCAGGATGCTCGGAGTCGTCGTTGAAGTTGGCAGCGAAGTGCCATAGACCGCGATATTGGCCGAGCCGTTGGGAATCGGCGACTTGTTTTTTGGCTGCTTGCTGTCGGTGGACACATAGAGCTGGCCATTATAGAACTCGGCCGTGCGCGTGTCGGTGCCGTTGTAGATCGCCGTGGCGGAAGAAGCGCCATCCTTGGCCAGGAACAGGCCCTGGGTGGTGTCGCCCGATACGCCCTGGCCGCTGACATAAAAGGAGCTGCCGTTGACCGTTACGACGCTGCGCGGGTTGTTGGTATTGAATACGTTGTAGAGACCGGTACTGGTGTCAACCACGCCGTTGTAGTTCACATCGGCGACTACCCGCGCCACCGCCGTGTAGCTGCCGCCCTGGACACTGGTTGTCTGCGCCAGCGCAGCCGTGCCGTAGACGCTCGTCGCCGCGCTGTTGAAGATCGCGGCATTGACGTTGTAGCCCATGATCGTCAGCGACTGGCCATCGGCCGACAACTCGAGACTGCCTTCCGAGGACGAGCCGTATTCACCCGAGATGGCGAGATTGCTGCCCGAGGCGGTCTGGGGAAGGACCACCTGGCCGCCGAGCGTGCCGGTGGTAGAGATGTCCTGCAGCACGATCGGTGAGGCCTGGTTGTCGCCATAGGTGCCGCTGTTATTGCCATTACCGTAGACGCTGATGACAAGGTCGCCCGGAGTAAAGGGCCCGGCGAAGGCGGGGGTGATCACTGCGAAACTGCCCGCTGCAAGAACCAGCGAGATGAGGGTGGGACGGTGCGGACAGATCGACTTCATGCCTGGGTCACTCCTGGAGGGCGTGCAAAAGCGCTAATACTCCTTTAAGAGAATTGCACCGCCATGACGCTCCCGCCTGATTCGAAATAGCCATACACCGATCTTGCGCCCGCAACCCGCCCCCGATTTACGGTTGCCGTTACCCAGGTCTTCTAGTACATCACTACCGAGCGGATCGACTCACCTTTTTTCATAAGATCAAACCCCTGGTTGATCTGATCGAGCGACAGCTTGTGGGTGATCAGATCGTCGATGTTGATCTTGCCTTCCATATACCAGTCGACGATCTTCGGGACATCGGTTCGTCCCCGCGCCCCGCCAAAGGCGCTACCTTCCCACTTGCGACCGGTGACGAGCTGAAACGGCCGGGTACTGATCTCGGCGCCCGCATCGGCAACACCGATGATGATGCTGCGACCCCAGCCCTTGTGCGTGCATTCGAGTGCCTGGCGCATCACCTTGGTGTTGCCGATGCATTCGAAGCTATAGTCGGCGCCGCCATCGGTAAGCTGCACGATGGCGTCGACCAGGTTCGGGACGTCTGCCGGATTCAGGAAATGCGTCATGCCGAACTGGCGCGCCATGCGCTCGCGAGCCGGGTTGATATCAACGCCAAGGATCTTGTCGGCACCGACCATGCGCGCGCCCTGGATCACGTTCAGCCCGATTCCGCCAAGCCCGAACACAACGACGTTGGCGCCCGCCTCGACTTTTGCAGTGAAGACCACGGCGCCGATCCCGGTGGTCACACCGCAGCCGATGTAGCACACCTTGTCGAATGGGGCGTCGCTGCGAATCTTCGCCAAAGCGATCTCGGGTACCACCGTGTGATTGGCGAAGGTACTCGTACCCATGTAGTGCAACAGTGGCTTGCCATCGAGCGAAAAACGCGAACTGCCATCGGGCATCAGTCCCTGCCCTTGCGTCGCGCGAATCGACTGGCACAGATTGGTCTTGCGCGACAGGCAGAACTTGCACTGGCGGCACTCGGGCGTATAGAGCGGAATGACGTGATCCCCGACCTTGAGTGTACTCACGCCTGCGCCGACCTCCAGCACGATCCCCGCCCCTTCATGCCCGAGAATTGCCGGAAAGCGCCCTTCCGGGTCGGCGCCCGACAGGGTGTAGTAGTCGGTGTGACAGATGCCGGTCGCCTTGATTTCAACCAGCACTTCGCCAGCACGTGGCCCGGCAAGATCCACTTCTTCGATGGTCAACGGTGCTCCGGCCTTCCAAGCTACTGCGGCACGAGTCTTCATTTTTCCTCCGGTAATCTCCCCGCGGGTTTCAGAAGTAGAAGCTGAGCAGCCATGGCCAGCCGCTGAATCGGTGTGAAGCCACCCAAGGCCATGTTTGGGCGTTCGTGATTGTAGTTCCAGAGCCATCGCGTGGCGAAGTCACTGGACTTCATCGATGTCGTCGAACAGGTACTGCGCCAGCCATTCCTAGCGCACCGTTCGATTGGCCGGGGAAATTAGGACTAGCAGATAGGTGAAGTTCCTGCTCTCATTGGCGAAGATATCGCCGAAACAGGAGCAGAGCAATGAGAAGGCCAAGAAGGAACCACACCGCGAAGTTCAAGTCGACGGTGGCGATCGCCGCGCTCAAGGGCGACAAGACGATGGCGGAGAAATACGACGTTCACGCCAATGAGATCACGCAGTGGAAGACGCAGCTGCTGGAGGGGGCGCTGGGCGTGTTCACGAGCCCGGCGGAGAAGCGCCAGGAGCCGACCGGGCCGACGGTCAAGGAAATGCAGGCGAAAATCGGTCAGCAAGCGTTGGAGATCGATTGTCAGGCGCGCTCGGTTGTATCGACGATGCGAGCGCAAAGAAATGATCGACGCCACGCACAAGCTTCCTGCCATACACTTCCTTGACGTTGCCGCCTTCATCCATCACCGGCACGACGAGCGAGCCGTTGAAGTGCTCGTGGCCACTCACACGGTAGATGCCGAGTTTCTGCTCGCCACGTCGGTGTTCCGTGACCCGCTCGCGCTCCCGATATACGATGACGAGCACAGCGAGACCGAGGAGCGCTGGGTCACCATCGGTCGGGCCGTCAATGGCCAGACCCTGGTGGTCGTGCACACCGCCCAGCACACCAGCCCCGGCGATGTCACAATCCGGATCATTTCCGCCCGTCGCGCTGACCGCGACGAGCGTCGCAACTACGAGGAAGCACCTCACTGAGCGCACAGGGTGACCCGATGAAGGACCACTACGACTTTTCAAACGGCAAACGCGGTCAGTTCTACAGTCCCGATGCCGTCTTCCGAATCCCCGTCTATCTCGACGAGGCGGTGCAGTCCTACCTGACCGAGCGCGCCACCTCCAAGGGCGTCGAACTGTCAGACCTGGTCAACGACCTGCTCAAGAAGGACATCGAGCTCATCGAGGCCGCCAAGTAGGTCGCGCAAGAGGCTCTTTGTTGGTGGGAGGGGAGTTGACGCTCATAGCTCGACCTTGAGGGCGATATGGGCAGATGTGGATTGGTACGCCGCTTCGCCTTTTTGGAGCGACACTCCGGTCAACAGAGTCGCCGACCTCGCGAGACGCCATTCAATCCCGCCCTGAATCTCGAATCGTTGGCGCGGCAGTCCTGATTCAAAAGCAACGCCATTGTCTATGATCGCAAGCGCGCGGTCGTCGTGCCATGCGTTCGCCTCGAGGTAGGGACAGTACTCTGCGCCCGCGCTTGTAGTGGTCCCCGAGATCCTGACACCGAACCTCGCCGTCAGCGAGGAGCCACCCTCCGAGAGGGGTGCCCCGCTCGAATCCTTGAGGGAGCGCTTGTAAAGATCGCTGGCTACCAACTGAAGCTGGGGGGTGACCAGAACCTCAGCCTCGCCGAGCGCGACCGTATAGCCGAGCTCGATTGACCCTTGGGACTCGCTTTCGCTGCTTTCCAGGTGTGTAGTCACGTGATCGTTCAAGCCTCCCAGGAGGGCCCAACCGTCAACGTAGAATCCCCGTTCCAGGTGCGAATCCTCAAACCACGTGGCATAGAGCCCGGCCGCGAGGCCATTGGCTCCGAAACGGGCGGTGTGGCTATCGTACGGAGTAGCTGCCGTGCCATAGGAGTCGGCATACGTCGCCGTCGCGCCGAGTCGCAATCCGTCGCCCGTCGAGAACTCGGTGGCCCAGAGGTCGGTCCCGAATTGCACGAGCGAGTGTGAAGCGTCAGTAGTTGAACCGCTTGCCGCCCTTCCCCAGCTGAGATTATTGAAGCTCAGGCGCCCCCAAGCGTTTCCAGCCGAATCGCCGCCTGCGAGATCAGGCGAGGTCGACCTTTGACTCCCCAGTCGGTCATAGAGCGTCATGCCGAAGGCGGTGCGCCCGAAGTCCTCATTGGCGAGCACGGCGCTCCCTTCGGGAGTCACATAAGGAGTGACGACCGGATCGCCAGCGGGACTCAGGGAGATCCGCCCAGCGACCGATCGAAGGTACCAGATGGTGTCAGGAGAGTTTGCGCTCGGACCGGCTTCGACAAGCGTGTAGACATATTGGCCGATCTGTCGCGGCTGCATCTGGAAGGAAGCGGCGTTGGCGCCGCCTTCGACCTCGATAAGTTCAATGCCATTGCCCGTAGTCAGGCCTCCGGCACCGCCGACATTGTTGAGCGAGACTTGAGCCCTGGCGTTCGTGCTGCCGGCGACGATCAGACGGTCGACCAGACCTGCGCTGCCCTGAAGGGAAGTATTGAAGACCAATCGCCCAGTTCCAGTGTAGTTGCCGAGCACCGTCAGGTTACGGTTGAGTGCCGTGGGAGAACCGGGACTCACGGTACCGAGGTTTTCCAAGTCAGCGATTGTGCCAAAGCCGCTTAGCTGGCCATTGGCCTGGACGCGCACGGCGGACCCTGGAAGCGCCACATCGAGAGCGAGCATTCCCTCAGTGACGACGACGCTGTGATTGTTTATGACAGGCTCGTCCAATATCCACTGGGAAGTTCCATTTTTTACGATCTCCGGCGCCTGAATATTCCCGGATACCGCACCTGAGAGCGGTGCATCCGCAGATCCCGACAAGGTCAGCGTGGACCCCGCAGCCTCGCCCAAATCGAGATCGCCGACTATGCGACTTCCTCCAATCAAGGTCACGGTATTTTGGGCAAAGGGTGCAAGCACCACATTGCCCATGATCGTGCCTTTGTTTGTCAGTTGAGCGCTCCCGGCGAGAGATTCAATCGCGTTGGCCTGGGCGCTCTGAATCATCCCGCCCGCGTTGTTGTTGACGACCACATTCGAATCGGGCGGAGACGCGAAAAATGTGAGCCCATTGATTCGAAGGGCGTCTGCGCCGCTGCCCGTCGCGGTGATGGTTCCGGAATTGGCGATTGCGATCTGACCTCCGCTGGCCAGTACCGCAAGGGACACCGCGTCCGAACCCGCTCCGGACGCCGAAATTACGCCGCTGTTGATTACGGCGACCGGTGTGGATGAGTTCGTCGTTGTTGTAGCCAGTACCGCGGGCGATTGATTTCCGGAGCTGCGTACGCTGCCGCTCGCGAGGTTGGTGAAGGATGGGTGATCAGAAACAATTGTGGTGTTCAGACCGATGGCGTAGGACGTATCACCAAGAGTCGAAATGCTTCCGCTGTTGATCACGGCCTGATTGCCGGCCACAAGGATGCCGTATCCGCCGACTCCGTTGAGCTGGATGCTGCCGGAATTTCGAATCGTGCCCATGGAATTCGCGGCAAATATTCCACCGCTATTGGAATAGATTCCCGAATCGAGCGCTCCGGAAGTCACGATACTCCCCGAGTTGGTCATGCTCCCTTGACCGGCAAGATTTGCCGCAATGGTAGAGGGCGAAGTGATCGAAATCGTGCCGTTATTCACGATGCTGGCGCCGGCATTTGGGCCTGGGGCAACGCCGATTCCGAAGGCGCCGACTTGGCCGTCATTGGTAATCTGCGCATTGGCTCCCAGCTCAATACCCACCGAGGTGATGTTGGTACCCGCTGAAACCTCGACGACCACGTCGCTTGCAGACGGCGCATAGACGCCAGTCGCATTCGTGCCAGTGCACACAATAGTCTGGCCTGAGAGGGGTGAGGACGGACTGCAGTTGGCGTGAGCTGCCTGTTGCCAAGAGAATGCGAGGCTGACCAGCAGACATAGCCGCTTTACGCAGAGATGGGGATAAGCAGTAGAAGGATTCATTTCTGACTCCAGGGTTTGAGAAAATCCAGGAACGCGGCTCACGGGCAAATCATCCACGTGGGGCGGCGCCGCGTGTGCCGTGGGGAGCAATTTGCTGATGGAAGACATAACTCAGAGCGAGGCCAAACTTTCTGCGCGCGGACTCTTCCCAATCCCCAGGGGTCTCGTTGCACCAAAAGCGTGGGTGAGTGGACTGCACCAGCGCAGTAAATTCACTAACTACTGTCGGGTCGAATTGGCCGCCTGCCGATTCATTGACGTAATCAAGTGCCGCGTCGGGGTGCCAGGCCCGCTTATACGATCGCTCGCAGATCAGAGCGTCGTAGGTATCAGCAACCGCGACAATTCGCGCCTCGATGGGGATGTCGGCGCCGACCAGGCCGTAGGGATAGCCCTGTCCATCCCATCGTTCGTGATGACACAGCACGACGCGCCGGACGACGATGGAAGCCACATCGCTTTCGCGATCGACGATCGCAATCAGATCCGCCCCGAGGGTGGGATGATCATTGATGATGCGTCGCATGGAGTTATCCAGGGCCCCTGGATGTTCGAGGATCTCAAGCGGCACCAGGAGCTTTCCGAGGTCGTGCAGGCATGCCGCTGCCGCGAGCTCCCTGGCCCGCGCAACTGGCAAAGTCATCTGGCGCGCAATCGCGAACGCAAGTCTTCCGACGCGCTCACCGTGCGTGAGCACGATCGACGTCATCTTGTCGCACCACTGAGCGCCCGCTTTGAAGCTTTGGGCCGCATCAAGTCCTGACTGGAACCTGGGGGCAATTGCGTGACTATTTTCCATTTGTGACCTCTCTGTTGGAGAATTCGGTCGTCCTAGTGGGCGCCATCTGCGGTGCTGTTCGGAGCAACTTCAGTCTCGTCCAGAGCTGCCGCGCAGTTCTGACCAAATCCTTAGGAACTAATGACGGATGAAAGACGGCTGGATAGTCACGGCCCTCGACAGGGAAGGCGAAAAGCGCTTCGTCGGGCCGGAATTAGGGGCGACAAATGGCCTCTGCGGCGAGGGCGCGGAGCGAAGAGGCCGCCGTCACCGACGGACGATATATGGCCGCGTCCTTGCACAAGGGTCGGGACAAGGCTTACTCGATCTGCTGGGGCTGGACGCCAACGCAGAAACCACCGATTGTCCCGACCTCATGTACCAGGGTAGTTTTTCGATGCCAGGCTCGTGCGTTGATCGTCACGGCCACCGGCATGCACGTTAACCCAGGGGCGTGGGCTCCGCTTTACTCATCATATTTCGCGCCACAGCCGCGGCCAGTTCGCCACCCAGCAGCACTGGTGATCGTAATCGGGCAGGCGCACGACGCGTGCATCGTGCATGCCGGCAACAAATCCCTCGACGAGAGTCGCGGGAACGATTTCGTCGCGACCGCCCAGGAAATGCACCTGCGGGATCTCTGCCAGCGCAGCCCGCTCATCGAGCGGGTTAAGTGACGCCGACAGTGGACTGATCCGATGCAATTGAGTCCAGGCGCGGTGATCCAGATTTCCCGCAACGGTCACGAGGCTCACCACGTCGCTGCGCCGCGCAGCGACCAGCGCTGCCACGGCGGCGCCTCCGGAATAGCCAACCAAGGTCAGCTTCTGTGCTCCAAAGCGCTCCTTGAGGGCTGCCACCGCCTCGTCGCTGGCAGCCACCACGTCCGGGGAAAAGCGCGCGTCGGTCCAGTAGCGGGCATCGCATCCACTACGGACTGCGCCGATGTACTGGCACGGTCGTGCCAGGTAGGCGGCATTTCCCTCGGGTTGGGCCAGCGCAAGCTGCAGCGCGAGCGGATTGCGTGGCGTGGGATCATCCGAGACGGTCTCTCTCGATATCCAGGCGAGTCCGTCTCCCTCTATGTAGATGGTGAGTGCCGCATCGCGCGCGAACCTAGTCGGCACCCAGGCCGCGAGTTCGAAGCTTTGCGTGTAGAGGCGCACTTCCTGCCAACCCTGCGCCTGCGCGAGCGCGATTGCGGCGCTATGCGCAGCTTCTGGTGAGGGCGGACGAGCACAGGCGCACAGTGCGAGCGCCGCAACGAGGAAGGCCGCGAAAAGTCTGCCGCGGCTCATCGCGCTGGAGCGAGATCACCCAGGGCATCAAAGAGCGGCCCGAGAAATTTCTCGTAATGGCGCCAGCGCGCAACCGAACTGGAGTACACCGGCTGACGAACCTGCATCAGGCTCGCAGTGCGGACCACACGATCGGTTTTGTGAAAAGACAGGCAGGCGTCGTCCCAGGGCAGATCGCAGAACTCGACGAGGCGGCGCGCTTGAGCTTCCGTATCGGCAACAAGATCCTCGTAGCGGACCTCGAAGAGCCTGTCACGGGGAACGACACTGCGCCAGTGCGCCATCAGGCGCGCATACGCACGGTACATGCGCCCGAGTTCCGCAAGATCATAGGTAGCATCCTGGTGACCGGTGAAAAGACTCATGAAACACGACAGACAGGTGTCGACCGGGTCGCGCACCACGTGGATGATTTTTGCGTCTGGCAGCATCAAGCGGATTGCACCCACGCCAAGATAGTTGATCGGCATCTTGTCGGTGATGCGCACGGCATCGGACGCACGGCCCGTCAGGCCTTGCACGTACTCGGCACCCCAGGATCCCAGCACTTCAGGCGTGATTTCACGGAAATTCTCCGGAAACTGCGCCTGCCGGCCGGATCCCAATGGATGCTGGACAATCTGCATCAGATCAAAGAGCTCGCCGGCGCCAAAAGCTTTAGGGTGGCTCGCTAAGATCTGCTCGGTCAGCGTCGTTCCCGAACGCGGCATGCCGAGAACGAACACCGGCAGTCTCGAATCACTGCCGGCCCCAGCCAGGCGATCAATCAGGCGAGCATCGAAGACTTCGGCCACGCGCGCGTATCGTGCCAGTTCCGCCTTCTCATCGTATTGCAGCGAGGCGCGCTTGACGCGCGCGCCCTCAGCGAATTGCGCGAAGGCGGCGGGATAGTCCTGCATATCGTGATAGGCCTTGCCAAGCGCATAGTGCACGGCGACACGACTCTCAGTACCGAGAGTTTCAATCTGCGTCGCGCGTTCCCTGAGCCAGACGAAATAGTCGTCCTCGCGCGCGACCTTGCGCGCCTGCACCAGATGAAAGCGCGCGCTGATGTTCTCGGGAGCGACTTTGACTGCACTGGTCAAGAAGTCACACCCCTGCTCTACCAGTCCGGCCTCGAGCCGTACTATCCCGAGGCCGACAAGCGCCCCCGCATACCCCGGGTCAAGCTCCAGGGCTTGCCGATAGGATTCCTCGGCCAGCTCCGCCTTGCCCTGCGCTGAGAGCACGATCGCGAGTTTGGCATGGGCGTCGGCCATTGTCGGCTCGCTTGCGACCGCTCGGCGCGCGAGCAACTCGGCCTCTCCATGATTCTCCGAGAGCAGGTCGATGTCCGCGAGCCCCAGCAGCGCCGAGACATAATTGGGCCTGACCTGAAGGGCCTGCTGCAGCAGACGCCTCGCATCGACGATTGCACTGGATCGAAGTTGAGCCAGTCCCAGATTGCACAAGACCTCGGCGGAATTGGGCGCGAGTCCGAGTGCACGCTGCAAAAGCGGGGTCGCTTCCTGCGCCCGATCCTGCTCAACGAGAATGCCACCGAGGTTCGACAAAGCTTCCACATAGCCCGGATTCAGTGCCAGCGCGCGCCGATACCAGGTCGCAGCGACTTCGAGATCGTGCTGCTTGCGCGCAATGCTGCCCAGATTGTTCATCGACGGGATCAGGCGCGGTTCGAGCGCGAGAGCCTTCTCGTGCGCGAGCTTCGAGCCCGCGTAATCGCCCGCGTCGTAGAGCGCGACGCCAAGGTTGCTGTGCGCGCCCGCCATTGCCGGCTCGATCTCGGTCGCCCGCCTGGCCTCGAAGATCGCCGCCTCAATCTGGCCTTGCTGGCGCAGCATCTCGCCCAGATTGGAGTGGATCAAGGCCAGCGTGTCGTCAATTTCGACTGCCTTTCTGAGTAGCTCAATGGCACGTGCGGGCTGGCCGGACTGGTAGGCGAGTACTCCAAGCAAGTGGATGGCCCCGACGTGACGTGGCTCACGGCTGAGCAACCGCATGAGACTTTGCTGCGCATCGTCAAGGCGCCCCGCAATGTGGTGCCGATTGGCCTCGGCCATCAACTCGGCCAACTCGCCGGGCCCGGGGGCCGTACCTGCCGCGGAACTGGCGGCTGGCGGCGGGCGCGCCTCGGATGCGGCCGGCCCAGAGCTGGCGGCGAGGCTCGTCAAAGCCGCGCCGACCTCGTTCAGTACGCTCGCCCAGTCGCCAAAGCGTGGCTGGTTGAAAATTCGCAGGCTCGGATACCAGGGACTCGTCTCCTGGCGATCGAGCCAGCGCCACTCGCCGTCGAAACGATTGAGCATCCAGACCGGACGGCCGAGCCCACCGGCAAGATGGACCATCGCCGAATCGATCGATACCACAAGATCGAGACTGGCAATCAGCGCCGCACTGTCGGCGAAGTCACTCTGGTCGTCTATCCAGTCAAGCCAGTCGGCACCGGGGGGCGCAGTGATTACCTCGTTAGCCGGCAACCACTTCTGCAGATTGACCCAGCTAAAGCGCCGGTCCGCGATCAGCGGCGCTACCTGCGCAAAGCGCAGGCTGCGGCGCGCGTCGTCGTGATGGTCCGCCCGACCAGCCCAACTGATGCCGATGCGCAATCGGCCGGGCGCGGCGCGTTCCAGACGGCTACGCCAGCTCGCCTGAGCCGCCCGCGCCACTTTCAGATAGGGGACGTGCGCCGGGACGCTGGTCAGACGTGTACCAAAGGCGCGCGGCAATGACAGCAGGGGGCACTGCAGGTCCCAGTCGCCAAAGTCGGTCGGCATGCGGTTCATGAGCGTGACGGTGTCGCCAAAGGACCACTCCATCAGGCGCAGCGTCGGTTGCGAGCATACGAAGCCGATCTGGGTAAAGCGCTCGGCGAGCAGGGGCAGGTATCGCACAAACTGAAAAGTGTCGCCAAAGCCCTGTTCGGTGATGACCAGAAGACGCGTACCACTGGCCGGTGACTCGCCATGCCACTGCGGCAAGGGACAGGCGGGACGCGGGTTCTTGCCGACGCTGCTCTCGATCGAGCCGGTCCAGCGCGCCTCGTAGTTCTCCCAACCCTCATCCCAGCGGCCGAGCTTTAGTTGAACGAGCCCGAGATTCAGGCGCGCCATCGCGAGTTCCGGTGCGATTTTAAGGGCTGCGGTGAAACACGCCTGTGCCTCTTCGAGCTGACCCAGGTCGCGCAGCACAAAACCCTTGCTATTTAGGGCCTCGGGAAAATCTGCCCGCAGTGCGAGGGCGCGCGTAATACATGCGAGTGCCTCGTCAAAGTGGCCGCGTCGATAGTGACCGATGCCTTCGATGTGCCAGGATTCGGCATTTCGAAAGGATGAAGCGGCGTCTACCTCTGAGCCAGAGCTCGCGGCGGCTGCGCTCGCCTCGGCGAAATCATCCTGCGCGCGGTAGTCGCGCACGATCTCCCACAGCGGGCGCAGGTGCGCTGCGAAATGCTTCCAGCGCGCCACTGAGCTCTGATACACGGGTTTGCGCACCTGGGCCACGCTTGCCGTGTTGACCTGCCGTTCATTACGGTGAAATTCGAGCACCCGAGCGTCCCAGGGGAGCCCGACATAGTCGAGCACCCGCCGCGCCTCGGACTCGGTGTCAGCCACGAGCTTTTCATAGGAGAGCTCAAGCACGCTGCCTTCGGGCAGCACGCGCCGCCAATGTTCCATCAGCTTGGCGTAACGCACGAAATAGCGACCAATCGTCCCCTGATCGTAGGCAAACTCCATGCTGTCATTGAATAAGCGCGAAAAGCAGGAGAAGCACGAATCCATCGGGTCGCGCGTGATGTGGATCACCTTCGCCCGTGGCAGGGCGAGCCTGATGAAGCCAAGGTAGAAGAAATTTGCCGGCATCTTGTCGCTGATGAAGCTGCTCTTTGGCGAGCGCTTCCAGACCCGCTCGATGTAGCGCGCGCCCAGCGCACGCATCTGCAGCTCATCCAACCGTGACGCGGCTTGCACGAAATCCGGATCCGGCGCGACAGCCTCAACCAGAGCCCCCTGCAGATCTGCCAGCTCGCCAGCGCCAAAGAGGGACGGGTGGCTGCACAGAATCTGTTCCAGGAGGGTCGTTCCGGAGCGCGGCATGCCAACAATAAACACCGGAGTGCGGACATCCTCGCATCCTCTCCAGTGGCCGCGTTCGGCAAAGAACTCTTCGTCAAAGGTCGACAGGATATGTGCCAGAATCGTGTCGGCACGCCTTTCATTCATTGGCAACAGAGCGTGCTGCAGTCGATTGCCTTCATCGTAGGCCTCGAACGCGCGGTCGTATTGGCCGATATCGTCGAACGCCTTGCCAAGCGCGAAGTCGTAGCGGATGCAGGCGCTCGCACCAAGGGCCGCGCGCGAATCAACGAGCGCCTCGAGCTGGGCGAGGTGAGGGTCCTCGCACGTGTAGGTTTTCAATGAGGACAGGTTGTAGTGCGCCTCGACAAACCGGGGCTGGGCATCGATTGCCGCCGCAAAGCAGTTGCGGGCTTGATCAAGACGACCCTGTGCCGAATGGATGGCCCCGAGATTGTTCTGGGCTTCCGCGTGGCGCGCATCCAGTGCGACGGCGCGCTCGTAGGCCTTGCGGGCAGCAGCGATATCGCCGCCTTGCTCTAGCACCGAGCCGAGATTGTTCCAGGCCAGACCATGCCGGGGGTTCAGTTTGACGGCTTTACGATAGGCCAAGAGAGCCTTGGCTGGCTCGCCGCCATCGGTCAGGGCCAGTCCGAGGTTGTAGTAGCCGTCGGCGTCGCGCGGCGCAAGCTTGACTGCGGCCTGTGCGCAATCGACTGCCTGACCGGCCTGTCCCAAACGGCGCAGGAGTTCGCCCAGATCACGATG
Organism: Mycobacteriaceae bacterium; assembly: GCA_903970145.1. GTDB lineage: Bacteria > Pseudomonadota > Gammaproteobacteria > Burkholderiales > Burkholderiaceae_D > CAJCHO01. The sequence continues at coordinate 40,676 of CAJCHO010000004.1, forward strand.
GTAGAGCGCTGTCTCGGGCTCGATCATCAGCGCCCGGGCAATTAGGCGGCTTGACTCAGCGAGCTCGCCGCATTCCAAGGCTATCAAGCCCATGGCATGCCAGGCTGGAGCGTAAGCCGGATAGAGCTCGGTCGCCTGTGTGTAGAGGAGTTGCGCCTGCTTGAGGTCACCTAGCTTGTGCAGTCGCCGCGCCTCGTCGACGAGCCCGCGAAGCTCCTGGGGCTGCTGCTTACTCATGGCCTGTGCGCTCGTTGGCATCGCATCGCGCACAGTATGAAGCCCAGTTCAGGACTGCTCAAGTCGCCCCGGCGCGTGCGCCAGCTGAAGCGCGTGGCCGGAGGGATTGCTAGAAGGCCCAGCGCGCCTTGATCGAAGCCGTCTGATCGGTATAGTGCTCACGCTGCTCGAGGTCGTAGCGCACGGTAATCTCGGCTCCTCCCTTGGTCTTGAAGAGCAGGCCGATACCTGCCGCCTCAATCCAGGCCCCGGGCTTTATGCCTTCGGTCAGAAAGGACTGGCCTGGCGCACCGGCGAAGGTGGCGTTTACCGAATTCTGGTGGGCCAGCCAGTCGTAACCGACGCCCAGATTGCCTAGCACCATTACACCATCGTCGAGCTTCTGGGTTAGTCTCGCGCCAAAAGAGCTCACCATCTGCTCGGCCGACTGATCCGCCACGTGCAGGTCGAGTGCCCCTGCGCCCGACTCCTGATACGCGTCGTTGTGGATCCAGGTGTAGTCCAGGCGCACCGTCGGCGTAATCGTGATCTCAGCCGGGAACGCATAGGTCCGACCGATGCCGACGCCCGCATGCGCAGTCGTCGAATCGTAGCTGCCCCTGGCTGTCATCCCCATGAATTCGATCGAGCGCGTGCCGTCATTGCTATTGGTGCCGGCATCGATCTGGTAGTTCACCTCGGTCTGCGCATCGATGACGGTACTGCCGTAGCCGATGAACTGATAGAGATTGATCGAGTCGCCACTCGGGGCGCTAACGTTGTTGCTGCTCACGCTGCTTGAGGCGTAAGCGAGCGCAAGCCCGACCCGCGTCGTGTCGGAAATGGTGGCGTCCCCGCCAAACGCGAATCCGCCCACGTTCGCCTTGTAACCATAGGCACCGTAGTCGTCGCCCTGAGTAATCCAGGAACCAAAAGGCTTTAGCCAGATATTCTGGTCACCCCAGAGCTGGTCCCCGGAATTGAGACCCAGATTGGTGTCCACACGCGCCTGCACCACGTGATTGATGTCGGACAGAATCCCGGCGATTGCTACCGCGTCGCCTCCCTCCAGAATCGGCAGGGTCTGAGTCACGGCATCCGATACGCCGCGTGAAGTTGGAAACTTGCCCAGAGCACTGATGACTTCAGCCAGACCGCTCTTGGCCCCGACCGCAATCTGACCATCCAGTACTACCGCAGCACCGAACGCAGGCGTATTACCGTTGGCTTTGACGTCCTGCAGGATGTTCGCGCCAGCGCCCACGACGAGATCAACGTTCTCGCCGTCCTTCAAGCCGGTGAAGGTGAACAGGCTCGAAGTGGCGGTCACGTCAAAACTCGACGAAACCAGCGTGCCTGAGGTGATGACACCCTTGAGCGTCTCGCCAATAGCCAGAGTATTGATAGCATTGACGTCTACATTGATCTGCGCGTTGCTCGGCAGCGTTACCGTACCGGTGACCGCGAGAACCCCGTATGAGCTGCTGCTCGCCGCACCCATCTGGTAGACGCCACTCGCGCTTTGTATGTAGTTCCCGGTGATGTTGGCCTTCACCCCGGCTGCGACGGTGAGCGTGCCAGAATTGCTTACACCTTGAGCGACCGTGATCCCCGCATTCAAACCGCTAAGCGAGGGCATCGCGCCCATGTTGAATACGGCGCCGCTGCCGATGGTGAACGACTTCACATCGAAGGCATTGCTCGCCGTGAAAACCGCCCCCGGCGCCACGGTCACCGGCGTGTTGAGGGCGACCACGTCGCCGGCGAATATGGCGGT
>CAJCHO010000005.1 GCA_903970145.1 Mycobacteriaceae bacterium
CGCAGCGAGCGTAACGGGGCAAAAGCAGCGGAATAAGCCGTCTCCTGAGGCCCAGTCCCGTTGAAATTTGTGCTCAACCGAAGTATTTGATCGCTGCTCATGCAATATCGCGCAGTCAAAGTGACCTGTTCAGAGAATCCCTAATTCGAGCGAGGGGGCGAACTCGACATCCGGGTGCCGCCGATCAATCCGCGCAGGAGAGCGATGAGATCTCATTGAGCAGCAAGTTTACCTCGCAGATCCGCGAGACGCGACGGTTTTGAGGGTGTTCGCTGAACCAACTTGCAGACTACTTAATTGCGCTTGACGCTTAACTTCAAATCGCACAAACCCGCGCTTGTCTGTAGCATTGTCGTAAGGCGGCGACATTTTTCCGAACCGGGTCTGGAATTTCGAACTCTCCCCCTGATTCAATGGGCCTTGTTCGTCTCTGGGCGCGAGCTCGATGATTACTTCGGCAAGTTTTGTGAACTGCGCGACGGGGTCGCGGTCTTACAATTCTCGTAGAACCTTATAAAACGATGCCAATCATGCGATCGTCAGGCCAATTTGTCCGTTTCCTATTGGGTGCGAGCTCCGTGCTCTGGCTCAGTGCTTGCGGCACAAGCGCGCCGGCCCCGGTTGTGCTCACCAGCGAGGCATTTCCCCAGGAGAGCCAGTACTCCCACGATTTCCCGGTTTCTGCGTCGGCCACGTGCGAGGCGGCGCGCCGCGCGCTGCTCAATAGCGGCTATATCATCGACAAGGCGAAACCGGAGTTCGTGGACGGACGCAAGAGCTTCCAGCCGACTCCGGAGACTCATGTGGAGGTCGAGTTCCATATCGTCTGCGCCGCTTTTGGCAAGCAGGACCATCGGGCAGTCGCATTCGTGAGCGCCGTACAGGAGCGCTACGCCTTGAAGAAAATCAGCACCGCCGCCAGCCTTGGCGTCGGCACCCTCGGGGCTCTGTCGCTGCCGGTCTCGTCGACCGACGATGCGCTCGTCAAAGTCGCTAGCGAGACGGTAACCGACAAGAGTTTTTACGACCGTTTCTTCGATCTGCTGACACTCTACGTCAATCCCGATCAGGAGATCCCCAAGGGAGGGTATGAGGACGCAGGTCCGGTCCCCCCGCCCAAACCCGGCAGTCTGCACGTTGAATAGCAGGCCTTTCTCTGAGGCACGCAAGCGTCGCGCGCAGCAGCGCAAAGTCCAGTGTTTAGAGACCTCCTGAGCTAAACCTCGAATCACAGCTTGCCGGCGGTTCGCCACTACCGGTCGAGCGCGAAAGTGATTAGGATGGCAGGCTTCCGGCGCTTCTGAAGGTGATCAGCGACTGCATTCAGTCACCGGGCGCCATCGCATCGTCGATAGACACTGAGGGAGACTGACATGGGGACGCTTCAATGAATCTGGCCATCACACATGCCAATCCAGCCCATGCGTCGATCTGGCGATATCCGTTCTCACAGACGTTTCATGCAATAGGCGCCGTTGTCCGGGCGCGCGCGGCGCGCCACTTCATTTCCCTCATGATTGCCTTTAGTCCCATGACAGCATTTTCCGATTGCCTCACCCTCGAACGTATTTATGGGAGCCCTGCGCTCTCGGGTGCCAGCCTGCGCGAAATCAAGGTGTCACCCGATGGCAATCACGTAAGCTTTCTGAAGGCGCGTCCCGACAATCAGTTCCAGTTTGATCTGTGGGCATTCAAGCTCGCGGACGGGTCGATGGTGCGTCTGGTCGACTCGCAGGCATTTGCATCCGGCCAGGAGCTCTCCGAGGCCGAGAAGGCGCGGCGCGAGCGACAGCGCACCGCAATGCTCGCCGGAATTACGAGCTATACATGGACACCTGACGGCAAGCAGATCCTGCTGCCCGTCGGAGAAGACCTCTACCTGCTGGATGTGGCCGCACCGAGCAATATTCGGCGCATCGCCTCAGGTGAGATGATCGATCCGCAGGTATCGCCGCGCGGCCGCTATCTGTCATTCGTGCGCGGCCAGAACCTGTTTGTGATCGAGATCAGTACCGGTAAGGAGACCCAGCTGACCACCGACGGCGGCGGCACGATTCACAACGCCGAGGCCGAATTCGTAGCCCAGGAAGAAATGGACCAGGAGAGCGGTTACTGGTGGGCACCTGACGACTCGGCCATCGCGTTCAAGCGCTTTGACGAGTCCCCCGTTCCGGTCGTGCGACGCTTCGAAATCCAGGCAGATCGCACGGACGTGATCGAACAGCGCTATCCGGCGGCGGGCGACCCCAACGTCCTCGTCGATCTGGCGATCGTCGATGTGGCGAGCGCAAAACAGCAACGCATCGATCTGGGCGCAAACCGGGATATCTATCTGGTACGTGCTGACTGGAGTCCGGACGCGCGGAATCTGCTCTATCAGCGGCAGAGCCGAGACCAGAAGCAACTTGACCTGGTGCGCTACGAAGTGGCTAGTGGCTCGCAAAAGACCGTGGTCACCGAGACCTCCCCGACCTGGGTCACGGTAGGCGGCAAGCCGCACTTTCTGAAGGCCAACAATCGCTTTATCTGGGCTTCCGAGCGGGATGGCTGGAACCACCTCTACTTGTACGATCTCGACGGTCGCCCGGTGCGAACACTCACTACCGGCGAATGGCAAATCGACGATATATTGGGCATCGACGAGCCTGGTCAGCGCGTTTTCGTGACTTCAAACCGGGATGCCGTGATCGACAAGCAGGTCTACTCGATTGCTCTCGGTGAGTCACACGCAAGGGACAAGCCCCGACGCATCACGGTTGCCGACGGCTGGCATGAAGCGCGTTTTTCCGAGCACGCGAACATTTTTGTCGATACCTGGTCGGATCCGGTTACTGCGCCGCAAATCAGTGTCAGGCGTGCTGATGGAACCCTGGTCACCTGGCTCGAACACAATGAAGTCCAGGCTGGACATCCTTACTACCCGTACCTGAAATCGCATCTTCCGACCGAGTTTGGCGAACTGAAGGCTTCCGATGGCCAGATCCTGCACTATTCACTGATCAAACCGCTCGGGTTTGACCCATCGCGTCGCTACCCGGTGTTCTTCAATGTATATGGCGGCCCGCACGTCCAGTTAGTGGCGCGTCGCTGGGGCGCCTTGTTGAGTCAGTTCATGGCGCAGCACGGATACATCGTCTTTGAGATGGACAATCGCGGCAGCTACAGACGTGAGCGCCGGTTTACCGACGTTATCTACAGAAACCTCGGCAAGCATGAGGTCGAGGACCAGCTCGGAGCGGTTGACTGGCTGCGTGGACAAAGTTTTGTTGATCCGGATCGAATCGGCGTATTTGGCTGGAGCTATGGCGGCTTCATGACGCTGCGGCTGCTCGAGGCTGGCTCGGACCGGATCGCCCTCGGAGTAGCGGGCGCGCCGGTCACCGATTGGAGTTTGTACGACACGCACTATACCGAGCACTTCATGTCCAAGCCGCAGGACAACCCGGACGGATACGCCGACAGTGGGGTGTTTGCACACCTGGACGGCCTGCGCTCGCCCTTGCTGCTTTTGCATGGCATGGCGGACGACAATGTCCTTTTTGCCAATTCAACCAGATTGATGTCAGAGCTGCAAAAGCGCGGCGTGCTGTTCAGTCTGATGACCTACCCGGGCGCAAAGCATGGCATATCGAATCCGGCCGCGCACCTGCACGTCATGCGCACCCTGTTCAACTATTTCGAAACGCATTTTAAGAGCAACCCAGCAATCGGTGGCGCGGATCAGTGCGTTGCCAGTGCGCGCTCCTGACCCGGTTTGATACCGGTTTGATCGCAAGGTCTGAAGCTCGTCTAGCTGCGATCTGCGGCGCGCGATGAGCGCGGCGCAGATCGCTTATCACGCGGGCAGGCAAATCTTTGTATTCCAGCGCACGGATTGCAATTGTTATCAAATTGATTTTCCGTGCATCTGTGTTTGATAAATTCAAACCCTAAATATGAATTGAATCAAGGTCCTGAAGCCGCGCGCTAAGCCGGATTTTCTCTCGATGACAATGCTTCACAAGTCGCATTACGTGGTGGTCTTTGTATCAAAATATTCCAACTGTAACTGGCTCGTTAACTAAGTAAGAGTCGGCGCATGTAACGCTTGATCGCGGTATTGATCGGCAGAATCCGAACCCTCACCACTCTCGTTTTAACGAGGAGGAGATTCTGATGAACCCGACAGTCCGCAATGCGCTTCGAGGAGCAAGCTTTTCAATAACCGCACTGACGCTGGCAGTAGTAGCCGCGTGCGGTGGTGGCAGTGGTGGAGGCAGCACCACGGGGTCGGCTCCTGCCGCGACCGGTATGGTCAACCTCGCCTTGACCGATGGGCCGAGCGAGATCTACAAGCATGTGTGGGTTACGGTGCAGGGTGTTGCCTTCCACACCTCACCCAACGAGGTCTGGGATCCGGCCGACACCAGCTGGGAGGTATTCAAGCTCAGCACGCCAGTGACGATTGATCTCGCAACGCTCAATAACGGCGCACTCAACAACCTCTTCCAGAACCTCCCCTTGGCGGCGGGTACTTATCGGCAGATTCGCCTCTTGATGGTTGGCGCGAATCAGAACCTGACGTCTTCGGCGCAGGTGATCGACAACCATCAGAATCCGGCGAATCCGCTGCAATGGAATGACCAGGTGGAGTACGAGAACTCGAGTGGCACGATACTCGAGGCGCCCCTTGAGATTGCGTATCCCACCCAGGGCTTTCAGCTTATAGGGACTTTTAACGTCAGCGCCGGCTCGACACTCAATCTGGTGGTGGACTTTGATCTCGAGCACATCATTGTTCCGTTCTACCACAATGGCGGCGAGGCGTTCACCATGCGTGGCAGCCTGGACTATTTCGATCTGAACCAGTCCGGTGCCATCACTGGCCAGATCGATCCGACCTCACTGTGTCCTGTTGGCGCCGTGGCAACGACCTGTGCCTATAGTCTGATCGTGCACGCGGAACGCCTGAATGCGGACGGCACGCGTCACTATGCGGCGCGTTCAACCAGTGTTGATCCGACGACCGGACAGTTCACCCTGTATCCGGTTGCGCTCAACGATGCCGCAGGCAATCCGCTCTCGTATGACGTGGTGATTCGCGGCATCAACATGCAGACCATGATTGTTACCGGCGTCACGCCCGCAGGATCGCTCGCCTCAGGGGCCACTCAGCTGCAGACGACGGCGATTACGCCGACGATCAACTCGAACGTCTACACCTCCCAGTTCTCGACGCCCCTGGCGCCGCTGACATCGGGCTATGCCGTGTTCCAGGAGACTCTACCAGCAAGCAATGCGGTGCCGAGTCCGGTCCCCTACGAGGTGCGCTGGCGCAATACCGATCCCTTCCTCGGGGATTTCTACCAGGCGATTCCGCTGGAAAACGCGCAGCTGCTCGTAGCCCCGTATAGCGGCGGATCGGCGCTGAGCTTCACGGCGACTACCCCTGTCGAGGGACAAGGCAACTACAGTGTTGCCACAAACGATCTGGCTTACTACAACCTCTCGAGCAACGTCGTCATCCAGGCGCCAACGCAAGGCACAGCCGAGACCTTCGCGCCACCGAGTCCGACGCTCATGTCTGGCGTGCAGAATGGCAGCGTTACTGGCAATCTTGCCATTACCAATGCCAGCGGCTATGACACGGCAGAACTTGTGATCTCGCGCTTTGCCAGCATCATCAATTCGACGAACGTCAGTAGTCTCCTCGCCAATGGTGGCTCCTTCACGGTTTCCAGCCTGCCCTCGGGTAGCGCCAGCAATCGCGTGCCCGGAGCCTACTACTACGGCTACCTACGCCTGTGGAAGTCGGGCTCAGGTCTGCCAGCAAAGATCGTGATGATCCCTGGCTTCATCGATCTGCGCCAGACCAATAGCGTGACGGGCTTCAACGTAACGGTGAATGCAAGCTAACCGGGTTTGCGGCAGCTCAGCACGCTGAGCTGTCTGACGCAGACGGGAACCGCAGGCCGCTGGCTTGCGGTTCCTTTTTTTCCATCCGATCGCGCGGGCTGCCGTGCGCACGAGCCGGGCTGATTACAATGCCACTTTGCAATTCCCGGTGAAGTTCTCATGCATGGTGAACGCGGTGCGCTGTTGCGGGACAGCACTTGATCCGCTATTTCGACGAGGCGGCCGTGGCTTTGGCCCTGAACTGGCAGACCTTGGTGCCAGCCATGGAGCGCGCCCTCATCGATTTCTCGGGGGGTGGCGTGCAGCAGCCGGTGCGCCAGTGGTTGCCCGTGGATGCCGGTCGCGGATTTCTTGGGGTGATGCCGGCTGTTGGCCGCGATGTGATGGGTCTGAAGGCCGTCACCCTGTATCCACAGAACCCGGCAGTCGGGCGGCCCGCAGTGATGGCGCTCATCCTCCTGTTCGATCCAAACAGTGGCGAGCCCCTCGCCGTGCTCGAAGCCAACGGACTCACGGCAGCGCGCACTGCGGCAGTGTCGGCGCTCATGGTCGATCGATTCGCCTCTCTGGGCGAGGGCGTGGTGGCCGTGCTTGGCAGCGGGCGGCAGGCTGCAGCGCATCTGGCCGCCCTGCGTACCCTGCGTGCTGTCGATGACGTCCGCGTATGGAGTGCGACAGCTGCGCACGCGCACGAATTCGCACGCCTGCAGGACGCTTCGTACATGGCGAGCGCCGAACAAGCCGTGCGCGGTGCCGATATTGTGCTCATCGCTACCAGCGCGCGCGAGCCGGTACTGCAGGGTACCTGGGTGAAGGACGGCGCATTTGTCGTGTCGATTGGCGCACCGCAAGCCGCCTGGCGTGAGCTTGACGATGCTGCGATGAACAATTTATTGGTGGTTGACTCCCGGGCGGCCGCGCTTGAGGAGTCGGGTGACGTCATCCTGTCCCGGGCCAGTATATTCGCAGAAGCGGGCGAGCTCCTGGCCGGCACTTGCAGCCTGCCGCCGCAGCGGACCGTGGTATTCAAGGCCCTTGGGCTGGCCATCGAAGACCTGGCCGCCGCCTGCATCGTCCTTGAGCATGCCCGTGCCTAAACTCGGGATTGGGCCACCCGGCGCGCCCCTTCAACTTCGATCCGGATCCGGGGGGTGCGGCGCCCGAGTTCGAGCAAGTTCGGGTTGACCGCAGCGCGCCATAGGCAAATAATCGCGCCCTTAAGCCTACTCACGGACTGGAACTGATTATGTCGCGAATTGGATCGATTTCCCGAGGCGCCCTTGGCGTCCTCCTCGCCGTTCTGGCGAGCTGGGCGCTCGCCCAGGGCACTGCCAAGACCAAGGTCTCAAGCGAGACCGATCTACCGCGCTTTTTGTACCAGATTCCTGGCACTGCTTCGGATTTCGTCGACGGGGATGAGGCTGCCTTTGATGCCTTTACCGTGCGCGTGCGCGGAGACCTCGACCACGTGCTTAGCGACTACGACATAGCCGACAAGGCAACCCAGCGCGAGTTGCTTGGCGCCCGGCTCGACGCGCAGGAAATTGTCGGTGATTACAAGGGTGGGCTGGAAACCATCGAGCAGTTGCGTGGCCTGCAGGAAAAGCCGTCCGCCAAGCTGCTCTTTGGGCTGCAGGCCAAGGCGCGTCTTGAAGCGGCGCTCGAGACCGGGGCCACATCCGGGGACGCCTACGTTGCGGCCTTCAAGCGGCACTACAAGGAAGCGATTGATCCGCTTCCCTGGGACGTGGTTCAGGACTCGGTCAAGGAAGCCTATCGCGGCGCACGCATCGGCTCCAAGGCCGCCGCGCTTGGTCAGGTCAAGACGATGGTCGATCCGCCGCTCGCCAAATCGGGCTCGCTCGACAATCTGCAAGCCTGGCAATTGCTGGGCGCGCGCAACTACCTGACGCGATCGCTGCCGTTGCAAAGCGCGCGCGTCGAGGTCCTGAAGTCCTACATCGATGCCCACAACGTCGTCAAACCTGATATCTGGGCCGCGCGCGAAGTAACGCTCACTGCGGACCAGAAGCTCACGCCCGTTCTGGTAGCGATCTGGGACTCGGGCATTGATGTGAGCCTCTTCCCCGGCCAGGTTTTCAACGATCCCAAGCCGACAGCGAGCGGCAACCATGGCCTTGCCTGGGATGACGAGGGCCACCCCTCGAAATCCTGGACGCACCCGTTGACCGCGGCGCAGACCCAGGCTTATCCGGCGTTCCGGGACGACATCAAGGGCGGAGTGGATCTGCAGAATGGCGTCGACTCGCCTGAGGCCCAGGCCCTGCAAAAAAAGATGGCAACCTTCACGCCCGAGCAGATGCGCCAACGCGGCGAATTCGCGCTTGCCCTTGGCCACTATGTCCACGGAACGCATTGCGCCGGTATCGCGGTGCGCGGCAATCCGGCTGCGCGCCTGGTGGTTGCGCGCTTTAACGACGACCTGCCTTATCTGAATTTCGCACCGACGACGGTCTGGGCCAAGCGCATGAAGGCCAATTTCCATACCCTCTCGCTGTATTTCAACAGCCGCCACGTGCGTGTCGTCAATATGAGCTGGGGCGATGAAGTCGCCGAGTTCGAACAGTGGCTATCGCGCACCGTTCCCTCGCTCACCGCCGAGGAGCGCAAAAAGCGTGCTTCTGAACTCTTTTCCATCTGGCGCGAAGCAGTCGAGGGTGCCATCAAGAATTCACCCGGGACGCTGTTCATTACCGCTGCCGGCAACTCGGACAGCGACGCCAGTTTCATCGAGGACGTGCCGTCTTCCTTGCACGAACCCAATCTGATCACGGTCGGCGCGGTGAATCAGGCGGGCGACGAGACCTCATTCACGAGCTCGGGCGAAACCGTGCTGGTGCATGCCAACGGCTACCACGTAGAGAGCTTTGTCCCGGGAGGTGCAAGGCTGCCGCTATCGGGCACCTCGATGGCATCGCCCAATGTCGTCAATCTGGCTGCCAAACTCTTTGCGCTGGATCCGAGTCTGACGCCGCAACGGGTCATCGAGCTCATTCGCGCTGGTGCGACGGCCAGTGATGATGGGCGCCGCCACCTCATCGATGAGAAGGCGAGTGTTGCGCTGCTCAAGAACGGCACGCACTGACCGTCACGACAGGGCACGCGCGCGTGCCCTGTCTCATCGTTTCTAGCCAGCGCTAGCGGCCGAAACAATTGCTTACAGGATAGCGTCAACCGCGCGCTTTGCTGGCGCGTAAAGCCTTGGTGCGCTTGGTATAGTTATACCGGGGCCGATGCACGCCTGTCTGCCAGCCGGCAGATCACGAGCGTGTCCTTGGCTTGGTAGAAGGAGAACAACATCGTGAAGTCAATATTTCGTGCGCAGCCGGCTGCCTGGTGGCTGGCAGGCCTTTTGGCCGGTTCCGTATTCGTTGCCCCCGCATTGGCCGATCCTCCTGGTCGAGTTGCGCGACTGAGCTATAACAGCGGTTCGGTAAGCTTCGAGCCGGCTGGCTCCCAGGACTGGGTCGACGCGCAGCCCAATCGCCCGATCTATAACGGCGACACGCTGTGGGCCGATGCCGGAGCGCGCGCCGAAGTCAATGTGGGCCGCGTTGCCGTTCGTCTCGATAGCGAGACGAGTATTACGCTCACCAATCTTGACGACCAGACGGCGCAGGTGCAGCTGAGCCAGGGCACGCTTGAGTTGACCGTACGGCGCCTCGATCCCAACGACATCGTCGAGATCGACACCCCCAATCTCGCCTTCACGGCCACTCGGCCAGGTACCTATCGGCTCAGTGTTGCCGCGGATGGCACGAGCACCGTGCTTGCAGTCGAGCGCGGTCAGGGAAATGTGGTTGGCCAGGGCAATGCCTACACCATCAGTAACGCACAAGCCTACAGTTTTACCGGCAACGACCTGTCGAACGCGACCTATCTCGACGTGCCGCCGCCCGATGATTTTGATCAGTTCGTGGCGTCGCGCGAGCAACGCTTCGAGCAATCCCAGGCCGCGCGCTATGTCTCGCATGACATGATCGGCTACGAAGACCTGGATGGCCACGGCGAGTGGGCCAATGCCGACGGTTATGGGAATGTCTGGTATCCGTCTGGAGTCGCGGTCGGTTGGGCGCCCTACAGCACGGGTAGCTGGGCCTGGGTCGCCCCCTGGGGCTGGACCTGGGTTGATGCGGCTCCCTGGGGCTTCGCGCCTTTCCACTACGGCCGCTGGGCTCTGATCGGTCCGCGTTGGGGCTGGATTCCGGGACCTGTGGCGGTTGCCCCGGTCTATGCGCCGGCGCTGGTTGGCTTCGTTGGTGGTGCGCCCGGGGTGAGCGTCGGCATCGGCCTCGGCGGTGGCATTGGCGTTGGGATCGGTTGGTTCCCGCTTGGACCGCGTGAGGTATTTACGCCCGGTTATGAAGTGAGTCCCGGTTACGTAAATCGCGTCAACGTCAGCAATACCTACGTGAGCGCAACCTACGTGACCAATGTCTACAACAATCCGGCCGCCCAGGCGACCTACGTCAACAAGACCCCGGGCGCGATGACGGCGGTCTCGACTGGCGCATTCGCTGGCGGCCAGCCGGTGGTACGCGGCGGCGTGGCGGTGAGTGCCAGCTTTGCCGCGCAGGCCCAGGTTTCGCACTTCGCTCCGGTTGCACCAACCGCCGGAGCACTGGCCGCGGCACCCGCGTCGTCGTTCCATCCGCCCGCGACTTCGTTAGCCCGTCCGGTTGTTGCCGCGACTCCGCCCCCCGCAGCGCCAGTGCCCTTTGCCGCGCAGCAAAAGCAATTGCAGCAGAGCCCGGGCCGTCCCCTGACTGCTGCCGCAACGCAGACGATACGCGCGACCACACCAGCGACCGGTGTGGCCGCACGTCCAGTCACTGTCGTCAAGCCGCCGGCAGCGAGCGCCGCGCCGCTAGCGCGTCCGGCACCGGCACAGGCACCAGCCCGGCCCGGCCAGTTGCCGGCCGCAACCCGTCCACCTGGCAGCGTGCAGCAGGCGCAACCCCGGCCAGCAGCTGTACCACCACGTCCGGTTCCGGCACCCGCTCAGGTGCCAGGCCAGGCGCCGCACCCCGCAGGTGCGCCCGCGCCCCCTCCCGCGCAGGCGCCAGCCGCGCATCCGGAACCGCATCAGGGCAAACCGGAAGAGCACCGCGAGCATTGATGCAGTGAGATTGGATTAGAGCCGCACGCCGCGCCCTTGCGCGGCGTGTTGCTTGATGGCTAGGGATTCTCTGAACAGGTCACTTTGACTGCGCGATATTGCATGAGCAGCGATCAAATACTTCGGTTGAGCACAAATTTCAACGGGACTGGGCCTCAGGAGACGGCTTATTCCGCTGCTTTTGCCCCGTTACGCTCGCT
>CAJCHO010000006.1 GCA_903970145.1 Mycobacteriaceae bacterium
GTACGTCTGCACATCCCCACTCTCATAATGCGCCATGCGCTCGGTGTTGATATCGACCTCGCTGGCGGCAAGGTAAGTGCGGGCGCGCTCGATATTGCCCTGCGGATCCTCCAGGAACTCTTTTTTGGCTTTCTCGCTGCCAAAGCAGTAGCGCTTGCCGTCCGGCGCGGTCCAGGCAATGGAGCAGTCGGTCGGCACGTTCGAACCCTGTGCCAGTGCCATCGTGCACTGGCCGCCGAACTCGGGCGCGGCGACAGAAGGCAGGGGCGACGTGCTCGCCGAGGGGGGCGTGGCCGCAAGGCTGGCCACGCCGGGCGACAGCAGCGCTGCGGCGAGCAGACAGGCAGCAAGAACATGACTTATACGCACGCGGCCCCCCTTCGGCAGGTTCAGGTGTCCATCGGGCGCCCGCAGCGCGACAGTACCCCGCGCAGGTCGCGTATCGCCGGGAATACCTCATTGTTCCAGTCCGCGCCCTGCGCATCGTGGGCGAGCTGCTCGTACTCCACGATTTCCTTGTCCTCGCGAAAGATATTTTCGGTGAACCAGGAGACGAATGGCCACACCAGATGGATCAGTCCGGGCACCGGCGGCTTCTTGACCGACAGGTAGCCGTAGGTGCGGTTGGTGCGCTGCGCGGCATCGAGCGGCGTGTACCCGAGCCACACTTCCAGCACCGGATCATCGCTCGGCTTGATGTCGCGCCCGACCCAGACCCGCAGGCTCTGGGTCGGATAATCGGTGCGGATGCGCATGTGATCGGAGAAATCCTTCTTTGCCTCGCCGCGCTTTCGCACCAGGTCGACGATCACCTTCTCCCCGACCGAAGACTTGCCGGCGGTGCGGCTGAAACTGTACTCGACCTGGGCCCAGTCCTCGCCGTGCTGGCGCCCGATGCACTTGGCGCGGATCGATCCCATGTACTTGCGGTGCATGAACTGGTGGTTCATGTCGAACAGGTTCTCGTGCATGAAGGTGTAGTGACAGGCGACCTCGCGGTTCAACCGGCGGGTCTTGTAGTCCTTGCGGTGCGACAGCCCCAGTGTCACCGGCAGCCGGCTTTCCGCCAGCGACGGATCGCCCGGAAACACGAAGATCAGGCCCTGAACCTCGTGCGCCGGGTACCCCCTGACGCCGTTCGGCAGCCGGTCCTTGCCCAGGTACGGTACATCGGTACATTTGCCGCTGCAGTCATAGGTCCAGCCGTGGTAGTGGCACTTGAGCTCATCGCCGGTGACCACCCCCAGGTGCAGCGGCACCTGCCGGTGGGCGCAGCGGTCCTCGAGCGCAAACACCCGCCCGCTCCTGCCGCGGTACAGCACGATCGGCTCCCCGGCAAAGCGGCGCCCGAGCGTGCGCCCGGCCTTCAGTTCATGCGACCAGGCCACCGGATACCAGTGATCCGGGTGCGCGCCCACGCGCCTCAGATCCGAGGTATTGGGCGAATTCGCCGGATGCATGCTGACCAGGTTCGAACTGTCTTCTGACATGAGGCGCTCCAAACACTACTCAAGCGGCGCCGGAACAGCGCGGGACGTCAGGGCATTCGGACCGAGGCGATCTGTATAGAACGCTAGAGTCTGGCCCGGAGGGCAGGACGCGAAGTGTTGCCAATGCCGGTCGGGTTTATTCAGACATTATAACCCACGGGGCCCTGAGGGGGGGGCTGCGCCTGCGCGGGCTATAGCCGTTTCCCATCGAGCAGTACGCCGAGCAATTGCCGCCGTCACTGGCGGAAGAAAAATCACGCCTTTTCGGTGCGTGACCAGCGCTGGAAAGCGCCGTGACACGCCTCTTTTGCAGCGAACAGAGAGGCCCGTTAAATCAATCGTTTGCGATGCCACACCCCGAAATCCACGAGAAAACAAGGGTCCAGCTACCGGCACTTTTGGCACGCAAATCAAGGAGAGGCCTCGCGCGCACCATCGAGATCCCGCGTTCGCTGTTGAACTACGATCACGTGTTCATCGGTGGCGGCAATGCCTCGCGCATCACCTTCCGGCTGCCGGACAACGCCAGCGTGGTGTGTCATCGACCTACCGGGATTCAAGTTCATGTTCCCGATCACGACTATATTGATGGTAAGTATTGTCCTGTCGTTGATCGCGTGGCTGATGCGACGTCAGGCCGATCGGAAGTAAGGGTCCACTGCGCATATGGGGAGCGAGCGGGGTCTGCTTCACTTTATTTACTGCAATTGCGGAACAGCGCAGATACAGCATCATGCTAGTCGACGATAATTGCATGCTGTTGCGGTTTTTTCTCACCGGCTGGGATGAATTCAGGCCGATGAGAGTCGCCACGTCCGGACACACCGCACATGCCCGATAGCCGCCAGCCGGAGAGCGCATGCCTGGTTGCCAAGACCCTGTTACGGTCGAGCTGCCGAAGTCCGAACACCGGCACACCTTCCTCGCCCAGGACCAGCAGTTGCTGATCGAGTCAGCATTGTGCATTGCGATTATCGACAATGCTGACGACGCCATCATTGCGAAGAAGCTCGACGGCACGATCATGATGTGGAATGCCGGCGCCGAGCG
>CAJCHO010000007.1 GCA_903970145.1 Mycobacteriaceae bacterium
GTGACCTACCTGATCCCGGCGTTCGCACAGATCAGGGTCGAATAACGGCCCCGTTCTGGCTCGAACGACTAACCGACAAAGCTGCGCTTGGCGGGTACGGTCGCGCGCAAGGGCGCACCGCGGCGCGTTGGCCGCGAGCCGGGCGCCAGGTAGCGGTAGAAATGCTGCAGTCGATAAGCCGCTCGCAGCACTGCCGATTGCACATGGGTCATCTTTGCCTCCGAATCCTTTGTCATCAATTGCAGGATGGAGCAAAGCCTATAGGCTTCGGCATGACAAAGCTGTCTCGGCAGGGTGACAAAACGGTTAGAACGTTGATCTCCGGGACGGGCCGCCCTCCGGATTGGCCTCCTGCCCCTTCCCCCGCGTCGGCGGTTGCTACTTTTGCGTCGGCGCAGCATTCGAGTCGACGTGACTGGCGGCCTTAATGCGTTCCGTCGTCAGGGCCTGAGCGGCGCGTAGCAGCTCGGTCGTCGGCTTATCCGGCGGATGGTGGATCTGCTTCAACTCCTCCAACGTCGCGGTAGCGGGAAAATCCGGGAAAGACTGCACCAGATTGAGCATCAGAGTGCCGCGAATATATTGCACCGTCAGTGCTGCCTGGGTGAGCTCAATTTCGCTTGCGAGCTGCGCGGCGCTAAGGTGTGACGGGTCGGCGTCGGAAAGCTGGTAGCGCTGAGCTTCGACGATCGCGCGCGCGCCCTCATATTCCACATCGTCTACCTTCTGCAGGAAGAAATACAAACTGCTATACGCCTCTATTTCATCGCGCGGCATGAGGGCAAGCACGCCGCTCTGGCGCGTCGCTTCCCACACGACCGACGCAAACCCATAGTTGCTGGCTGTCCAAATTAGAACGCCAGGTAGCTTCTCCTGTGGTGTGCCCGGGTGCTGTTGCAGGTAGTGGAGAACGAGCAGGTTGTTCTGGAGTTCAGCGATGACCAGGCGCCATGCAGTGGTGTTGTCGGCGAGGGTCTTGTAATTGCTGTCCCGCTCGAGCCGCAGCGCCTCGCGCGTTTCAGCGAGCCGGTGCCGGTTATGGAAGAATTCGACCGTCTGCTCGATGGCGACGGCAATGCAAAGGCCGACCACAATGGTCGCGATATGGACGAAGAAGTCCCGCCAGCCGTGTACTGGCTCATGGATCGGGTGTACGTCTAGCATAAGTAGAAGAAGCTCCTGCCAGGGTAGTCGGATTCGATTGCCTTCACGATACGCTACGCTGCGCAGTCGCGCTTTGCGATGAGGATGCTTAAGGTAGGGTATTGCTGCAAAGGAGATTTGGAGAGTGAGAGCTGGCCTCAAGACTTGTGCCCCGCTGGCGGCGTTGGCCGTGGTCGCTGGGTTAATAATGGCCGCACAGGCATCTGCGGGCGATCCGCCGGAATGGTCGACGCCCGTGAAGCCTTTCAAGATCGCGGGCAATGTCTACTACGTCGGGACGATGGGGCTGGCGGCCTATCTGATCGTCTCGAATCAAGGCGCCATCCTGCTGGATGGCACCACCGCCGAAAACGCCCGGCTGATCGAGCGCAACATCGAGGCAGTCGGGATCCCGCTGCATAGCGTGAAGCGATTGATCAGCGACCACGCCCACCAGGATCACGTTGGCGCCCTGGCGCATATCAAGCGGGACACCGGCGCGGAATTCCTGGCAAGCGCCGGAGACAGGTGGGCCCTGGAGCATGGCCGCGTGCGCGGCGACACCAACTACAGACCTAAGCCGTTTGCACCGATCAAGGTCGATCGTGTGGTCCGCGACGGCGACATCATCGAACTCGGCGACGTGGCGGTCACCGTGCACCTGACGCCGGGACATACACCGGGCTGCACCAGCTGGAGCACGACGGTCCAGGATCGAGGGCGACAGCTGAACGTCCTGTTCCTCTGCAGTATCACGGTCGCCGGCAACATCCTGGTCGGCAACCACGCCTATCCGCAGATCGCATCGGATTACCGCGCGACTTTCCGCAAGCTCGCGGCCATGAAAGCAGACATCGTGCTGCCCAGCCACCCTGATATTGCGGATGTCATCGAGCGCGAGGCTCGCCGCGATGCCGGAGAGACGAATGCCTTCATCGATCCGCAGTTGCTGCCGTCGCTCGTAGCAGAATCCAGCGCGGCATTCGAAACTGCCTTGGCTGCCGCCCGATGAAGGGGCTCACTCAGACGCCACCGGTTGGGCATCAGCGCGTTGACGCCACCCATTAAGCAATCGCAAAACTGCAACCCCAAATCCCCGGCGTCGCTCTGCCGCGCTCGAGCGGGAGCTCTACGAGCTGACGCGCCAGGAAGAGTAGGGGACTGCTCTGGACACTTTAGCGCCCCTAAAAAAAAACAATGAACATTCGCGCGCGCAATCCATCGACTCCCAAGCCCGTGAGGATTCTCGTCGACGCCGGTATCCGCGTTTCAGGATTGATCCAGCGACCGCGAGGCGCTCGTGCCCTCTTGGTGCTCGCGCATGGCGCGGGAGCCGGTATGACTCATCCGTTCATGGCCGCAATCGCCAATGACCTCGCAGCGCGCGGCGTTGCCACGATGCGGTATCAATTCCTCTATATTATATGGAACGTGGAGGCAAACGCCCGGACGCACCGCCGCTATGCCACGCGACGGTCCGCGCAGCCGTGGCCACAGCGCACAAACTTGCGCCAAAGCTCGTCCTGGTCGCCGGCGGCAAGTCCTTTGGGGGTCGCATGACCTCGCAGGCACAGGCCGCCTCGCCGCTGCCTGGTGTTCATGGTCCGTCCCGATAGCACGTCTTGACAAACTGCCGGGCCGGCTCAGTTAAGGA
>CAJCHO010000008.1 GCA_903970145.1 Mycobacteriaceae bacterium
ATATTACTCACCCGTTCGCCACTCGCCACCAGGGTTGCCCCCGTGCTGCCGTTCGACTTGCATGTGTAAGGCATGCCGCCAGCGTTCAATCTGAGCCAGGATCAAACTCTTCAGTTTAATCTCTGTTTCAACTCTTTCGAGTTGGTCGCTCACTCAAAAAAATTGTAGGTGTGTGATACCTACATTCTTTCAGTGCGAGCTCTTTGATGCTTTTAGTTTGCACATCACGAATTGCTTCGTGGCGTGCTGCACTTTGACATCCAAGCGCCCACACTTATCGGCTGTTGATTTTTAAAGAGCAGGCTGCAATCGAAATTTTTATTTCGTTGCAGCAGAGAAATGAGATTATGAGGCGATTTTTTTGCCCTGTCAAGTCGACTCGGGAGAAATCCCCGAGCCCATGCGTTGACCGACTGGTGCGCCCCCTATCCGGACTCCCTAAGCACCACCAAAGCAGAGCTTTGCAGTGGCGCGAAGGGGGCAAATTATATCACCGATTGGTGAACGAGGGCAAGCGCTTCTCCAGGAAAGCGCTCATGCCCTCCTTCTGATCGCTCGTCGCAAACGTCGCGTGGAACAGGCGTCGTTCGAAGAGCAGTCCCTCGTTGAGCGGTGACTCGAAGGCACGGTTGATCGACTCCTTGATCATCAGCACTGTCGGCAGTGAGTACGAGGAAATCGTCGCTGCCGCCTCGAGCGCCTCGGCGACACAGCGGTCAGCTGGCACGACACGCGCGACCAGCCCCGCCCTCTCTGCTTCGCTGGCATCTATCATGCGCGCGGTCAGGCACATATCCATCGCCTTGGCCTTGCCTACCGCGCGCGGCAGGCGCTGGGTGCCACCCGCCCCGGGAAGGACTCCTAGCTTGACTTCGGGTTGTCCGAAGCGCGCCGTGTCGGCAGCGAAGATCATGTCGCACATCATCGCCAGCTCGCAGCCACCACCGAGCGCAAAACCGCGCACCGCAGCGATGATGGGCTTGCGTACGCGCCGGATCGTCTCCCAGTTGCGCGTGATGTAGTCATTGCGATAGACATCGACAAATCCCCACTGGGACATGGCACCGATATCGGCTCCGGCGGCAAATGCCTTGTCGTTGCCGGTCAGTACCATGCAGCCGATGGTGTCGTCGGCATCGAAGGCCGCGAGCGCCGTGCCGAGCTCGTCGATGAGAGCGTCACTGAGCGCGTTAAGCTGCTTGGGACGATTAAGGGTGACGAGGCCAACTTTGCCGTGGACCTCGGTGAGGATATTGGTATAGGACATGGGCAGGCCTTCTCTCGGGGTGGGGTGCCCGAAGATTCTGCCACAGGGTCCCCGCGAGCGGGCCGGCCACTCAGCTTCTGGTCGCGCGCGCCTCGAGGAACTCGGCGATCTCGGCCGCCGACAGCGGCGCGCCGAAATAAAAGCCCTGGCCGGCGTCGCAACCGGCAGCGACCAGCTGGTCATATTGTTCGCGGGTCTCGATGCCCTCGGCAACCACCATGTAGTCCAGACGCCGCGCGATCGCAATCACAGCGGCAATGATGGTGGCACTGTCGCCCTCGATGGCCAGATCGTCGATGAATGCCTTGTCGAGCTTGATCTGACTGACCACGAGGCGCCTCAGATAGCTCAGGGACGAGTAGCCCGCGCCAAAATCGTCGATGGCAATGCGTACTCCGAGCTCGCGCAATTCCGTCAGCACGCGCTCGGTCGTCTTGTTGCTGTCTAGCAGGCTCTGTTCGGTTACTTCAAGTACCAGATTGCGCGCCGCTACACCGGAGCGCATCAAGGCACTGGCGATGGTCGCCGGAAGATGGCGGTCCTGAAACTGGCGTGCGGTCACATTCACCGAAATCGGCAACAGGCCAAAGCCGGCACGCTCCCAACCGACGATTTGGTCGCAGGCCTCGCCAAGCGCCCACTTGGTGATCGCATCCAGACTGCCACTGTGTTCGGCCGCCGCCATGAAGGTGCTGGGCAGGAGCAGCCCGCGCTGCGGGTGTTGCCAGCGCAAGAGCGCCTCAAGGCCGATGACGTTGCCCGATTTCAGCTCGATCTGCGGCTGGTAGAACAGGCTCAACTCACCGGACTTGAGCGCCTGTCCGATTTCGCTGTCCAGTTCCCGCTGCAAGGCCAGGCGCTGGGCGAGCTGGGCATTGAATACATAGAATTGCGAGCGTCCCGCGCCCTTGGCCTGGTACATGGCGATGTCTGCCTGGGCGAGCAGCGCCTCGGCTTCCTGGGCATCGTCCGGGAAAGACGCCACGCCGACACTGGCGCCGATGTGACGCTCCATTCCCGGCACAAGGCCGCTTGCGCCGAGGCGATCGACAATGCTCTGCGCGAGAACACCAACCTGCTCGGCGCCCATATCACGCAAAATGACCAGAAACTCGTCGCCTCCCATGCGTGCCACCAGTGCCTCGGGTCCGGTCGCTTCGCGCAACAGACTTGCGACGCGCACGAGCAGCCGATCGCCATGACCGTGGCCCAGGGTGTCGTTAACCTCCTTGAATTCGTCGAGGTCGATCAGCAGCAAGCTCACTCGACCAGCCGACTTCGCCGCCTGCGCCAGCGCCGCTCGCAATTCGGATTCGGCGTGGTTGCGATTGGCAAGGCCGGTCAGGGAGTCATGCAGCGCCATCACTTCGGTATGGGCAGCAGCCACCCGGCGCTCTTCGCTCTCGAGCGCCAGAGCGACCAGCAGTGACAGGCCCGCGGCGAAGTCGATTTCTTCGCTAGCCCAGCTGCGCGCCTGCGCCGCGTACTCGAGGCTGAGTACGCCAAGCGTCTTATGCGATCGCACCACCGGAAAGTCGAGCATGGCGCCGATGTTGGCAGCGGCCAGCCGTGCGACGTGGTGTTCTCCGACCGCCGGGTGGTGATGGATGTCGGGCACGATGATCGGGCGGTGCAGGTGGATGTCCTGCACGTACAGAGGAAAATCCGCGTCGGAAATCAGCTCACGCATCGGATCGGCCACCATCGCCTGCCCGGCGCGAAGCGAACGTTGCTCGCAGCGAAACAGGCTGCGCTCGGCGTCATAGCGCCAAAAGCTCGCACTCTGCACGCCCAGTTCCTCGACGGCTACCCGCGTGATGCGATCCAGCTGGCTGGCCAGATCCGCCGCCGCATCGGTCGCCAGGGCAAACAGTGCGTCGCGCAAGCGACTCGCATAGTCGGCCTGCTGCTCTCGCTGCTGCTGATCGAGCGATTCGCCAGTGATATCGCGCGCGCAGATCACGATGCCATCGATGCGCGCCAGATCGATGCAGTTGCGCATACGCGTTGACAGGACACGCTCGCTACCGTCGCGATGACGCATCCGACAGATATGCGCCTGCTCGTGTCGGGATTGCGCAGCACCGATCATGCGCGTGAGGACCTGCTCGGTGCGCTCGACGTCCTCGGGGTGCAGGAAGGTACGCCACGGCCGCCCGAGCAGAATATTGGCCGACAGCCCGAGCAATGACTCGATCGAGGGGCTCGCAAAGCTGATCGTCAGGCGCCGGTCAATGACCAGCAGCGGATCGGGCTGGTGCATCGAGAGCGCCCGATAGAACTGCTCGACTTCGACGAGTTCGCGTCGCAGATCGCGCTCAGCGGTAATGTCACGAACCTGCCAGATCGAGTCCGCACCCAGCGAATTGTCTTCGCCCAGGCGCTGCACGATTATCTCGGCCATGAAAGACGACCCATCGCTTGCGCTCAGCAGGTGCTCGACCCGGGCAACGCCCTTTTGCAGCGCCTCCAGGAGCAGGCGCTCGAAACGCTCGGCGCTCTTGACCCCGACAAAAATCGACAGCACCGACTGCTCGCGCGGATCGTCCGTGCGTGCCGAGAACAGGCGTTGCCAGGTCGGATTGGCACGCCGAATGCTGCCCGCCCGCACCGCCGCAACGGCGTGCGTGGGATGATCAAGCAGGGCCAGGAGCGCGCGAACGCTCTGGGCGGGCTCGGAATTGTTCGCTAAATGTTCGGTTTGGTGGATCAACGTCGATGCGCGCTAGTTTTGGGGGCGCCGAATCCCCGAGTAGGCGCTGGCGAGTATTCCATACCAGCCGTCTGGTGGCATGCTTTCCAGCCAAATGGTTGACGGCGTCCGCCGAACGCGCCGGCGATCTGTCGTTTTTTTGCGCCAGCCGGTCGCGAGCGGACGCGGCGCACCCGCCGCGCTTCGCTAAACTGTCTGTCGTGGCAGGTTCCGGGCTCGATCCGGACGCCAGCGAACTCGAGGAGACCGAGCCGAATGTTCCGGGCTATTTTGCTGTCGCGTATCAACGATCAATTTTCTGCAGGGGTGGCTGAACTTGAGGATTCAGACTTACCGGTAATCGCGACACGCGCAGTAAAGCTCTCGGTGGAGTATTCATCGCTTAACTACAAGGATGCGCTAGCGCTCACCAATCGCAGCCCGGTGGTGCGCAAGTGGCCGATGGTCCCCGGAATCGATGCGGTCGGAACGGTGACTGAAAGCTCACATCCCGGGTTCTCAGTTGGCACCACAGCAGTTCTCAATGGCTGG
The DNA here is from genome assembly GCA_903970145.1 of Mycobacteriaceae bacterium. GTDB lineage: Bacteria > Pseudomonadota > Gammaproteobacteria > Burkholderiales > Burkholderiaceae_D > CAJCHO01. The sequence goes on from CAJCHO010000008.1 coordinate 4,512, forward strand.
GGGGCCGGCGAGATTCACTGGGGTGGTCTCGCGCAAAGGGCATGCCTGGATGGCGATTGGCTGGTGCCGCTACCGGAGGGGTTAACAAGCCTTGAAGCGATGGCCATCGGCACGGCCGGTTACACCGCAATGCTGTGCGTGCTCGCGCTCGAAGACAACGGCGTAAACCCGGGCGTCGGCGAAATCCTCGTAACAGGGGCGAGTGGCGGGGTCGGCAGCATCGCAATTCTGCTCTTGGCGCGCCTTGGCTATCGGGTCGTGGCGAGCACCGGCAAGAGCGAGACTCATGCGTATCTGAAGGAGCTCGGTGCGCAGGAGATCATCGATCGCGCCACGCTCGCTGCGCCTGGCAAACCCCTGCAAAAGGAGAGGTTTGCAGGCGTCGTCGATTCGGTCGGCTCGCACACTCTGGCCAATGCATGCGCGCAAGTCCGCTATGCGGGCGTTGTGACGGCGTGTGGACTGGCCCAGGGGATGGATTTCCCGGCGAGCGTTGCGCCCTTTATCCTGCGGGGAGTCAAGCTGATCGGTGTCGACAGCGTCATGGCGCCGATCGCCAGACGGGTAAGTGCCTGGCAGCGGCTGGCCCGCGATATCGATCATCGGTGCCTGGCCAGCCTCACGCAAAAGATTGGGCTCGGGGAATCCTTTGGCGCTGCCGCGGCACTCATGGCAGGAACCCACCATGGGCGCACAGTCATCGATGTCAACGCCTGAACCATGAGGCACCAGTCGGCGCCTGGCCAGCTTGCGACACCGCTGGGTGGTGGCGCGTGCGGCCGGGCGCTTCGCAGCGACCCAACCGTGGATGCAAGCCCATGACGCGCAGCAAGAGCAGTCGGGCGACTCGTGCGCCGCTGCGTTACCGGGTAGAACTCGCCAATCCGGGGGCGCATGTATTCGAAGTGCAGGTTACGGTCCTGCACCCGGCGGTAAGCGGCCAGCGTTTTGCTCTGCCCGTCTGGATCCCGGGAAGCTACCTGGTGCGCGAGTTCGCACGCAATATCGTCGAAATCCGGGCCTTTGGCGGACGGGACGCCAAGCGCACGCTCGAAATCACCAAGCTCGACAAGAACACCTGGGAGGTGGCCCCGCACAAAGGACCAATCACGCTGATCTACAGCGTCTACGCTCTCGATGCGTCGGTGCGCGCCGCACATTTCGACACGACCCACGCGTTTTTTAACGGCACGAGCCTGTTCCTGCGGGTGCTCGGTCAGGAAGCCCAGGCGCACGAGCTCGAGATCGTGCGTCCCAGCGACAAAAAGATGGCCGAGTGGCGCATCGCCACGACCCTGCCTGAACTCGCGGCCAAGCGCTACGGCTTTGGGACCTATCAGGCGTCCAACTACGATGAACTGGTGGATCACCCGATCGAGATCGGAAACTTCGAGCTGCTTACTTTCCAGGCCGCGGGAGTCTCACACGACATTGCTATCACGGGGAGCGTGCCGAACCTCGACGGCGAGCGCTTGTGTACGGATTTGCAGCGGCTTTGCGCCGAGCAGATCCTGTTGTTCGATCCACGCACGCGTCGCGCACCGTTTTCGCGCTATCTCTTTCTCGCCTCGGTCGTAACCGATGGCCACGGAGGACTCGAGCACCGCTGTTCAACGGCGCTGCTGTGCAATCGTCGCAGCTTCCCGGTGCAAGGAACGATTGCTCTCGGGGACGACTACGAGAGTCTGCTGGGACTCGTGAGCCACGAATATTTCCATAGCTGGCTGGTCAAGCGCATCAAGCCGGCCGCATTCGCGCCTTACGATTTCGATTGCGAGAACTACACTTCCCTGCTCTGGATCTTCGAAGGCTTCACGAGTTACTACGACAGCCTGCTGCTGCGGCGCTCGGGCCTTTTGTCGGTCGAGCGCTATCTCAAAGACCTCGCCAAGACCATCTCTGATGTACTGCGCAACACCGGGCGCACCAAACAAAGCGTCGCGCAAAGCTCGTTTGACGCGTGGATCAAGTATTACCGGCCCGATGAGAATTCGATAAATTCCGTGGTCAGCTATTACAAGAAGGGTGCGCTGATTGCCCTCGCTCTGGATCTGACCATTCGTGAGGAGACCGACAGCAAGTATTCTCTGGACGATGTGATGCGCGCGCTCTGGCAACAGTTCGGGCGCAATTTCTATCCCGACAATGCCCGCGGCCTGGCCGAGGACGGCTTCGCCGACGTGGTACGGGCGGCCACCGGTGTCGACGTGAGTCGCCAGGTGCGACAGTGGGCCTACGGTACTGGGGGTCCTCCCCTGCGCGAGCTGCTCGACCGCGTCGGCGTAAAACTGACTCTGGCCCCGGCCGGCACCCCGAGACGCGACGGCAAATCGCGGCCCTACCTGGGAATGAATACCGCGAGCCACCACGGCTTGTGCCGGGTCACGAGCGTACATGACGACTCCCCGGCACAGCATGCCGGACTGTCGGCCGGGGACGTGCTGGTCGCCCTGGGCGGCCTGCGGCTGCCCGAAGACGGGCCGGAGAGCCTGCTCGAGCGCTACCAGCCCGGGCAGGTCGTCGATCTACACTTTTTCAGACGCGACGAATTGATGTCGCGACGCATTACACTGGCAGCTACGCCACCGACCTACTGTACTCTGACACCAACCCAGCCGGCCCGGAAATCGCGTCGCGCCTGGATCGGATAAGCTGATACGGGTTTTGTCATTTGAAAACACAAGTGAGAACTGACGCGTGCTAAAAAATCAAAAACTGGCCGCATGGCTGACGGCACATCCCAAGACCATCTGGGTCAGCCTCGCACTGATCGTGCTGGCCGCTTGCGCCGCGCTCGCTTTACCCATCATGCGCCATCATGAAGTCCGCCAATTGGCGGCCCAGGCCAACTACTCGACCAAGCTCCTCTTACAGGCCATGCGCATCCCGGGCAACCTCCAGGGCGAGCCGGGGGAGGCGACCGACCAGCTCACCGAGATTGCCAACACCCTGTCCCATCAGCACGACACGCTCGTGCTCGCGCACGTGCATTTTGCCCGGGCGGCATGGCTTGCAAGTATCGAATACACGGAGTTCACTTCACGTTTCGCCCAGAAACTGCTCGATGTCGGTGCCGCCCATCAGCACACCGCTGAAACGATGGCGAACTACAACGCGGCCGTATTGAACTTCAAATACTCGACCCGAAAAAACCAGCTCGATGCCATGCAGGCCCTCAACGATGAGTCTGGAGTTGCTCGGCGCGACACGGATCTGGCCTACCAGGAATGCGTAATCGCGCTCACACTGAACCGCCAGCTGGAATCTCTGTTCACCCACACCGAGCAGGCGCTCGGAGATCTTGACCCAACGGTCGCCGATGCCACGCGCGCACTCGACCCGCAAATCCTGGCGGCGATCAGCAGCGCCCACGCGCTACGAAAGCAGTTCAACCCGATGGCAAAGAACCCTTACTGACTTTTTCGCGTGCCAAATAGCGCGGCGAGCGCCACGCCCGGGTCGGGTGCGCGCATGAATGCCTCGCCAACCAGGAAGGCATGAATACCTGCCGCGCGCAGCATGCCCACATCCGCTGGCGCGCCGATTCCCGATTCGCTGACCATCACGGCGTCCCGATCCAGCATGCGTCGCAGGCGCACGCTTGTCTGCAAGTCGGTCTCGAAAGTACGCAGATCGCGATTGTTGACACCAATCAGGCGTGCCCCGCATTTCGTGGCCAGCTCCATTTCACGCTCGTCGTGCACCTCGGTGAGAACGTCAAGGCCAATCTCGTGGGCACAAGCCGCCAGATCCTTCAAGGCTGCCGGCGCCAGCGCAGCCACAATCAGCAGGATGCAGTCGGCGCCCAGCACGCGTGCCTCGAAGATCTGGCTCTCGTCGACCATAAAGTCCTTGCGAAGGATCGGCAGATCAGTGGCCGCACGCGCGGCCACCAGATGGCCAGGCTCCCCACGAAAGTACTCGCGATCGGTTAGGACGGACAGGCAGCTTGCGCCGTGTTCGGCATAGCTCGTGGCAATGCGGGCCACATCGTAGTCATCGCGCAGCACACCTTTGGAAGGCGACGCGCGCTTGATTTCAGCGATGATCGCGGGCTGCCCGGCAGCCACGCGTGCCACGAGGCTGCGCTCGAAGCCGCGGCCCGGTCCCGCCTCCTCGGCGCGTCGACGAACGCTCACCAGCGAATCGCTGGCGCGCCAGCGCGCGATCTCCTCGTGCTTGGTCGCGATGATGCGCGCCAGGATGTCGTTCACGAGTGCCCTCCCACCTAGGCCAATTCCCGGGTGGTACGTACGAATTCGTCCAGTTTGGCGCGCGCGGCGCCGCTGGCAATCGCCTCGCGCGCGAGCTCGATTGCCTGGGCGACGTCGGTTGCCAGACCGGCTGCGTAGAGGGCAAGCGCGCTATTCAGGATCACGATCTCACGGGCCGTCCCCTCGGTGTTGCCCAGCGCCTGCAGGATCATGTCGCGTGAATCGGCGGCGCTCGCGACCTTGATGGCGCGATTGGACACCATCCGCAGTCCGAAATCCTCGGGGTGAATTTCATACTCGCGCACCACCCCATCCTTGAGTTCGCCGACCATCGTGGCAGCGCCAAGCGAGGCCTCATCCATGCCGTCCTTGCCGTACACCACCAGCACGTGCTCACTTCCGAGTCGCTGCAGCACGCGCACCTGGATACCGACCAGATCCGGATGAAAGACTCCCATGAGCTGATTCGGAGCAGCCGCCGGATTGGTCAGGGGGCCGAGGATATTGAAGATGGTGCGTACTCCGAGCTCCTTGCGCACCGGGGCGACGTTTTTCATCGCGGCATGGTGGTTGGGTGCAAACATGAATCCGACCCCGGTGCGCGCGAGGCATTCCTGCACTTTGGCGGGAGACAAAGTCGCACACGCCCCGAGGGCTTCGAGCACGTCGGCACTGCCGCTGCTGGAGCTGACGCCCCGATTGCCGTGCTTGGCGATTCGTGCGCCGGCGGCAGCAGCCACGAACATCGACGCAGTAGAGATGTTGAAAGTCTGGGCACCATCGCCGCCGGTGCCGCACAGGTCTACCAGATGCTTCTTGTCAGCGACCTCAACGGGGGTCGCGAACTCGCGCATGACCTGGGCCGCCGCGGCAATCTCGCCGACCGTTTCTTTCTTGACTCTCAGACCAATCAGGATGGCCGCCATCAGCGGGTGGGAAAGCTCGCCTTGCATCATCATGCGCATGAGTTTGAGCATCTCATCATGAAAAATCTCACGATGGTCGATGCAGCGCATCAGCGCTTCGGTTGGAGTGATGGGCATTGCTTGCTCCGTTACGATGCTTGTCGCTTAAGAGAGTTTGAGGAAATTGGCCAATAGCGCGTGACCATGTTCGGTGAGGATGGATTCCGGGTGGAACTGCACACCCTCGATTGGCAGTTTCCGATGGCGTACGCCCATGATCTCGCCGTCCTCGGTCCAGGCGGTCGTCTCAAGGCACTCGGGAAGACTTGCGCGCTCGATGGCCAGCGAGTGATAGCGCGTCACGGTGAATTGGGCGGGAAGCGCATTGAACACACCCGTGCCGGTGTGGCTGACCACATCGGTCTTGCCGTGCATGAGCCGCTGCGCGCGCACCACGCGCCCCCCGAAGGCCGCGCCGATCGCCTGATGGCCCAGGCATACACCCAGAATGGGAACGCGTGTGCCAAAGTGACGCAACACGTCCACCGAGACCCCCGCTTCGGCCGGACTGCAGGGCCCGGGCGAGATGCAGATACGCTGGGGCGCCAGTTCCTCAATCTCGTCGAGGGTGATTTCGTCGTTACGCGCCACGTGCACCTGCTCGCCCAGTTCCCCGAAATACTGCACGAGGTTGTAGGTGAACGAATCGTAGTTATCGATCATGAGCAGCATTGAACCCCCAAGCAATTGATTTTATTCAATCCGACGCGCGGGTACGGGGTCTATCCCACATATATACGCGCAATATCTATTGACGGGCTGTGTCCGGAATTCGCGAACCGGACCGCCGGCGGCCGTTCCTGGCTTATCGAGTAAGCCAACGCCAACGCTGGCGCCATCGGTCGGCTTGGGAAGTCGGATTTTGAAGTGTGCTCACGGGCTACATTGTTTCACATGCGACGCAATAGCGGGAGGTGCCCGAATTGCGAAGGGTGATCGTTCAGAGAGGCAAGCGCTAGCTCGCGACGGCTGTCGTCACGGGCAATGCATCTTATCCATCTACCGACCCGGATGCGCCGGACCCATATCCACACGCGGGTGAATCGCACTGACCGTCTCTTCGCTGTCCCCCGCCACAAGAGACTTTTGCCAAAAATCAGCGATCTCGCGGCCAAGATACTCATATCCTGCAAGACTTAGATGCGTGTCGTCAGGAAGGTAGAAGTCCACGCTTCGGAGCGCCTGGTCGCGAAAATACTCGAGAAAGCGAGGTGCAATCACGCCTGCGTCGCTCAACGCCTGCGCGAGTTCTGGCTTGTGCGCGGGTAACCTACTGTTGACGATAAGCGGGCGGTACACGTTCGACTTGTCCGGAACAATGATCACGACCAGTCGCACGCCCTTCTCTTCAAGGAGCGCCTTTAATCTAAGCAGATTTCGAACCGCAAGGGCAACTTTCTCAGGTGGTGCCCTCCACTCAGGCTCGTCATCAGTAAAGTAAAGCATCCGATCACTGCGGCGGTTCGAAAAAAGGTCACTTCGACTCAACGGGACGTTGACGACCTCGGATCGAACCTCGTCGTCTGCTCGAACATTCTCCTTGATCGTGTTCAATAAAGAGCGACCCAGGTACTCGAGATCCATCGTAAGTGGCCAGTAGGATCGCTCTTCGGACGCCATTCCCGCCTGGGTCTCCGGGAATAGAGATTGGTCGGTATCGCAGTCAAAGCGCTCTATCAAGCGATAGAGGACAACCCGTTCCACCGACTGCAGGACTATGGTGCGTACCTGAGTTTGATTCTTGACCACTTTGAGGGCCCAATCCCTGATACAGCTGCCATGATCTGCAAACTGCCAGCTTGCGATTGATGCACCGGATCGCTCGGTCAGCATCGATTGCCAGATATTGGGTCGCGCAAACGAGTCCCCAAGTACTGCAATGGATACCTGGGGCGTCACCGCGTTTGCCAGGACAGGCAGGTAGGCGGCGTTGGTGCGCGCCCCAAAATCGCGCTCGGGCCAACGGCCCACGCGGCTAAGATCCCCAACGACCTTCTGCTCCCACACGGTTAACGACAGAACGGCCGCGAGCCAGATGCACGTCACGCAGATGAAAACGGTCGTAAATTTTCGGCCCGGCATGGCTAGAACTGGTAGTAGAGAAAGGTACTGACCCGGTCCAAATTGGAAAGCACGATGCAATAGAGGCTGACGAATCCCAGCGCACAACGCATCGGGTAGTTGCGAATCGCTGCGGCGGCACGCGCCTTGCCCACCAGCAACAACTCCTGGGAGTTTGGGCAAAACCAGGTAAGCGTCGCACACAGCACCATCAGCGAGATCAATCGATTTCCGCCGAGGTGCTCGTAGGGTACGCGGCCGCGTTCGAGGAATCCTCCGCCGAGCGCATTGATGCCATGATCCTGAAAAAAGGGCACAAGGACATCGGGCACGGCAATTCCGTTGGTCCCCGCCATGGCCTGGAACATGTCGAAGGCGCCGTGAAATGTCGTGGACCGGAAAATGACCCACGCCAGCGTCACAAACAGGAAGGTTGTCGCCGCGCCGAGCGCCCGCGCGCGTCGCGCACCCTGACCACGCCGCCTGAGAAACCAGTGATTGACGATCAAACCTATGCCGTGCACGCCGCCCCAGGCCACGAAGGTCCAGTTCGCACCATGCCAGAGTCCACCGAGGAGCATGGTGGTCATAAGATTGATCATCCTTCGGGACTCTCCAAGGCGATTGCCGCCCAGCCGAATGTAAAGGTAGTCACGAAGAAAACTGGAAAGCGTCATATGCCAGCGACGCCAGAAGTCGATTATGTTTGCGGCCTTGTAGGGCGAATTGAAATTGAACGGCAGTCGCACGTTGAACAGCAGAGACAGTCCTACCGCCATATCCGAATAGCCGGAAAAATCGAAATAGAGCTGAAACGTGTACGCAAACGCGCCGCACCAGGCGCCAACCAGTCGGGGCTGGGTACCGACCGGAATTGAGTCAAAAATGGCGTTGGCGTACTCGGCCAGGCTATCGGCGATAAGGACCTTCTTGCACAGGCCCAGCGTGAGCATGGCGAGCCCAAGGGAAACATTGTGCCAATGCAGGCGATAGGTGCGCGCTTTTTCGAATTGCGGGATGACCTGTTTGTGGTGCAGAACGGGCCCCGCGATCAAGTGGGGAAAGTAGCTTACGAATACCGCATAGTGAAGTGAATCGGTCTCGGCTATCAAACCATCCCAGGCGTCCACCAGAAACCCGATCTGGGTAAAGGAATAGAACGAGATCCCGAGCGGCAGCAGAATGTGCGGCACGCTCACGCTCAGATCAAGCAGGTCATTGACCGATGTAATTGCGAGTGTGCTGTACTTGAAGAAACCCAGCAGCAGGAGGTTTCCGCCAACTCCCGCCAGGAGCCAGGCTCTTGGCTTTTCGCCGCGCGCCCGCGCCTTCATGATCGCTCGTCCGCAGATGTAGTTCAGTCCAATGGAGCAAACGAGTAGCGGAACGAAACGCGGGTCCCAATATCCGTAAAAGACAAGCGAAGCGAGGGCCAGCCATGTGGCCCCCGCGCGCGGGGAAATCCGCGAAATCGAAAAAAATCCGCCGACCGTGAGTGGCAAAAATACGAAGAGGAACGGGAAACTGTTGAAAAGCAAGGTTGCGTTCAGTCTCTTCTGGCGTGGTACGAGGGTCGGTGGATATTTCGGGCAAGATTATAGACCCTTGACGCGCACGAATCATCGATACCCGGCGTTACGCGCAAGGCCTCTGGCTCCGTATAATCGTAAGGCTGGCCAGCGCGCATGAATCGATCAAGCCCGAACCAATAAACCGACCATAGGAGCCCGCCGTGCCAAACGAACTCGCCGCGATGGAGCGGGCACAGGGAGCGCTGGTCGAGATGGCCATGAAGTTTGGCCCCAAGCTCGTCGTTGCGATCCTCATCATCCTGGTCGGCTTTTATGCCGGACGATGGGTCGGCGCAGGATTCGATCGTTGGCTGGCGAAAATCCAGCTCGAGATCCCTGTCAGGATCCTTCTGGTTCGGATCGCGCGGCTCCTGGTTCTCGCGCTTTTCATGATCATGGCGCTGCAAAATCTTGGGGTTGACCTGCTACCCCTGGTCGCGGGTCTGGGCGTAGCTGGTGCCGGAATCGCGCTTGCCATGCAGGGCGTACTTGGCAATCTCGCCGCGGGTCTGACGATCATCTTCACGCGTCCCTATCGGATCGGCGACTACGTCGGCGTTTCCGGGGTAGAGGGGCAGGTCAATGCCATCGATCTGTTCACGACCAAATTGAGTCACCCCGACCTCTCTGAAGTCGTCATCCCGAATCGCAAGATAGTCGGCGAGATCCTGCACAACTATGGACAGATCCGCCAACTCGACCTTGGCGTCACCATCCTGCGCGGCAGCGACCTGGACCGCACGCTTGCCTGTATCAAGGAGACGGTCGACTCGGATCAACTGGTCCTCAAGGATCCGGTGCCCCTCATCGGCGTCAAGGAGCTCGCAGACCGCTCGATCTCGATTGCCGTCAGACCCTGGGTGCGGGTAGCCGACTATGGCGCGGCATCGGCGCAGATCAATCGCGCGATGGTAGAGGCCATCCGGGGAGCGGGCGTGGACTATCCGCCGACAGCCCGCGATATCCGCATCATCAATTCCTGAGCACCGAGACGACAGTCAAGCCGGTGTGCCGATTACGCGCACCGATGCCCGGGCCACGAATGCCGTTTCGGAACGCTTACTGACGGATCCATCGTGCGCCCACCAGCTGGTACGGCGAGGCGTGCGGATCGAGCCTGCCTATTCCGCCGGCGGCTGCCACAACTCCACGCGATTGCCTTCACCGTCCACGCACCAGCCGAAGTCGCCGTACTCGGAGCGCTCAACTTTCTCGTCGACGGTCACGCCGCCAGCTCGCAGCTGCGCCAGTAGTCCGTCCAGATCGGCAACGCGGAAATTGAGCATCTGGGGCTGCGTCCCGGAGCCAAAGTGCGTGGTCGCCGCCGGAAAGGCAGTCCAGAGTTGATATCCGGTCTCGTGTTCGGCGAAGGGAAAGATCGCACCGAATGAGCCGCCAAAGTCGGACACGTCGAATCCCAGATGATCGCGATACCAGGCAGCGAGCGTCGCCGGATCACGCGCGCGCACGAAAATGCCGCCCAGTCCGAGCACCTTGTGTCTGCCTGCGTCGCTCGTTGTCATCGCGATTCCTTTGCAAGTTCAAGTGGTCCGGAGTCATCGGCTCATCAGCGCAGCTGCCGACTAACCTTGTAGCGTGCGGCGACCTTACAGCAGCCGGCGCGCGCATGTCAACGCAGTCTAGCGGCTACTGAAATATGACTGGAATGCGTCGATCGTTCTCTGAACGCCGTGATCGTCGACATCAAGATGGGTCACGAGACGGGTATGCGTTCGCAGGGTCGTACAAATTCCCTGTTGCTGCAAATGAGCGGCGAGCGCTGCCACGTGAGCAGCTTCGATATCCACGAACAGGATGTTGGTATGGGGACCCTCGACCCTCAGTCCGTCAATCGCGCGCAATCCTTCTGCAAGGCGCAGGGCGCGCGCGTGATCGTCGGACAGGCGCGCGATATGGTGATCGATCGCATAGACACCCGCCGCTGCAAGCACTCCCGCCTGGCGCATGCCGCCACCGAGCATCTTGCGCCAGCGCCGCGCCGCCTCGAGCTTGCCTTTGGACATGCAAAGGACCGATCCCGCCGGCGCACCAAGCCCTTTGGACAGGCAGATCGAAACCGAGTCAAAGCCGGTACACAGCTGCGCCGCGCTGCGCCCGCTCGCCGCTACCGCATTAAATAGGCGCGCTCCATCCAGATGGGTCGCCAGACCGGCTTGATGAGCCAGCGTGGTCGCGGCCTCAAGATAGTCCTCGCTAAGCACCTTGCCACCAATCGTGTTCTCAAGCGCGAGCAGGCGCGTGCGCGCGAAGTGGAAATCGTCCGGCTTGATCGCCGCGCGGATGTCGGCCAGCGCCAGACTGCCGTCCTTGGCGTTCTCGATCGGTTGCGGCTGAATGCTGCCCAGCACCGCGGCGCCGCCACCCTCGTATCGGTAAGTGTGCGCTTGCTGTCCAACCAGATACTCGTCGCCGCGCTGGCAGTGCAGGAGCAGCCCCACGAGATTGCTCTGGGTGCCGCTCGGCATAAAAAGCGCCGACTCTTTCCCGGCGATCTGCGCGACGCGCGCTTCGAGCAGCGTCACCGTCGGATCCTCGCCGTAGACATCGTCGCCCACTTCCGCTGTCGCCATCGCCGCACGCATGCCGGGACCCGGACGCGTTACCGTATCGCTGCGCAGATCGACGATCGGCAAGCTCATCTCAGCTGCCCTCATCAAGGCCATCCTGCACCTGCTCGGCAGCGCGCAGAACGGCACGCGCCTTGTTCTCGGTCTCCTGCCACTCGCTCTCGGGAACGGAATCGGCCACGATGCCGGCCGCTGCCTGGACGTACAGCATGCCATTGCGCACGATTCCCGTGCGAATCGCAATCGCCAGATCCATCTCACCCCCAAAACTCAGGTAGCCGCAGGCACCTCCATACAATCCGCGCTTGCTGGGTTCAAGCTCATCGATCACTTCCATCGCGCGGATCTTGGGGGCACCGGTAAGCGTGCCGGCCGGAAAACTCGCTTTCAGGACGTCCAGACTCGAGAGGCCGGGCCGCAGACGCCCTTCGACGCTCGATACGATATGCATTACATGCGAGTATTTTTCCACGGCAAACCGGTCGGTAACGCGCACGCTGCCGATTTGCGCGATGCGCCCGACGTCGTTGCGCGCCAGATCAATGAGCATGACGTGCTCGGCAATCTCCTTCGGATCGGCCAGCAGGTCCTTCTCGAGAGCTTCGTCCTCGAACTGGGTGGCACCGCGTCGGCGCGTGCCGGCCAGAGGTCTGATGGTTACTATCTCTTCCGTCTCGCCCGTGGCCCCGGCACGGCGCTCCTGACGCACCAGGATTTCCGGCGAAGCGCCGACCACCTGGAAGTCACCAAAATTGTAGAGGTACATATAGGGCGAAGGATTGAGCGAGCGCAGCGCCCGGTACAGCGTGAGCGGCGCATCACGAAAGGGCATCGCGATGCGTTGCCCGATCTGCACCTGCATCATGTCTCCGGCCGCGATCATCTCCTGGGCACGGCGCACGGCGGCCAGGTAGTCCTCGCGCTCGAATTCGCGCACAGCGGCGGTGCGCATCGAGGGCTGGCTGTAGGGTATATCGACGGGCCGGCGCAGACGCTCGCGCAGCTCGCGCAGGCGCGCCTTGGCACGGGAGTAGGCTTCCGGCACCGAGGGATCCGCGTAGACGATCATATAGATCTTGCCGGCCACATTGTCGACCACCGCAAGCTCTTCGGTGAGCATGAATTGCAGATCGGGAATCCCCACCGGGTCGGGTTTTGTCGCATGCGAGAGGCGCGGCTCGATATAGCGCACGGTGTCGTAACCGAAATAGCCGGCGAGTCCCCCGCAAAAGCGAGGCATCCCGGGGCGGATGGCGGCACGATAGCGCTTTTGAAACTCGGCGATGAAGTCGAGCGGGTTACCCGCGTGTCTCTCGACCACCACACCATCGGTCAGAACTTCAGTGTGCGCATGCTCGCCAAAGCCGCTCGCACGTACCACGGTGCGAGCGTGCAGACCGATAAAGGAATAGCGCCCGAAGCGCTCGCCCCCGACGACTGACTCGAGCAAGAAGGTATTCGCGCCCGCTTTCTGCGTATGAGCGAGCTTGAGATACAGGGATAGCGGGGTATCGAGATCGGCAATGCTCTCCGCGATCAGTGGGACCCGATTAAATCCCTGGGCGGCGAGCGACTTGAATTCTAATTCTGTCATGGCAACCTCGGAGAGCGCGCCCTAGTGGAGGGCGAATCGCCCGTCGGGGCGATATTCAAACTGGATTCAGGGACTGCCGCGCTGCGCGGCAAATGCAGGATCAGCGTGCGGATAAGCGCCACGCATTGGTCGTCTGCAGCATCCAGTTCTTGATGAGGTTCATGTAGCTAGGGTAAGGGGCCGATTAAACGCAGCGATCCAGGCGGCTGCATCTTCGAGCGATTCGACTATACCATCGGCCTGCAGATCCCGCACGTCACGCCCATGGTTGTAACCGTAGGGCACGAGCAGCACCTTGCAGCCTGCGGCGTGGGCTGCCTGCGCATCGTTGGACGAGTCTCCGATCGCTACCGTCTCACCCGCTGTCGTTCCCAATCCCGCGCAGCCAGCGAGAAGCGGTGCCGGATGCGGCTTTTGTTGAGGCTGACTGTCCCCACCAACGATGAACTCGAATTGCCTAGCGAGGCCAAAATGTTCGAGCAGACCAATCGCCAATGCGCGCGGTTTGTTGGTCACGCAGGCGAGATGCAACTGCATGGCTCGCAGCTGGGCAATGCCACCGACCACGCCCGCGTAGAGCCTGCTGTGCTGGCCGTTGATTGCGCGATAGAGCGCAAGATACCGGTTTAAGGCGTGCGGCAACTGCGCGTTCGCTCCGGCGTCGCCGAGCTCCGGCACGAGCGAGCTCCTGACGAGATGCTCGGAGCCTTTGCCGACCATCCGAGTGACGCTAGCCAGGGTTTGCGGCGCTAGCCCCAACTCGGCGCGCATGCCATTTAAGGCGAAAGTCAGATCGGGAGCCGTGTCTACGAGCGTGCCATCAAGATCTATGATGACGCCCCGCAAGGGCGTCGTTCTGGTTAGGCCCATCAGTGCCTGGGTAGCGCCCCACGCAAGGCGCCGATGGCGCCGCTGTAGCCGCCATCGGCGTCAGGTGCCCCGAACACCGCCGATCCCGCGACGAAGGTACAAGCACCCGCCTGGGCGATGGCAGCGATGTTGTCGACCTTCACGCCACCATCAACTTCCAGAAGAATCTCGCGGCCACTGCCTTCGCGGTAGCGCTCGATGCGCTGGCGCGCCGCGGCAATCTTTGGCAGCGCCGATGCGATGAAACTCTGTCCGCCAAATCCCGGGTTAACCGACATGATGAGGATCACATCGAGTCGATCCATCACGTGATCCAGATAGTCGAGCGGTGTGGCAGGGTTGAACACCAGGCCCGCCTTCATGCCTTCATCATGAATCAGGCTCAAAGTACGGTCGACGTGCTGCGATGCCTCGGGATGAAACGACACGATATCCGCGCCTGCCCGCGCAAAATCCGGCACCAGCCGATCGACAGGAGTGGCCATCAGGTGCACGTCGATAATTGCGGGCTTGCCATCCAGGGCGACGTGGGGACGCAGCGCCTCGCAGACCAGCGGCCCGATTGTCAGGTTGGGAACGTAATGGTTGTCCATCACGTCGAAATGGATCCAGTCCGCACCGGCCCGAAGCACGGCCTGAACTTCCTCGCCAAGACGGGAGAAATCGGCTGAGAGTATGCTTGGGGCAATGCGATAATTCTGCATGATTGATCCCAATTGTCGCTGATGTCCGGGATTCTAACCGAGTGCGGCGAGAACCTTGTCGGCGGGCCCGCTCTCGCAGGTGGCCCGCTCCTTGCTCAGGAAGCTGCATGAACCGCTACGAACTCAGCGTTACCGTAAACACCGAATACCTCGCGGACCAGTCGGACCCGGAGCAGGCGCGCTATGTATTCGCCTACACCATTCGCATCCGCAATACCGGGGCAGTCCCCAGCCAGGTGATCAGCCGCCACTGGGTGATCGCCGACGCGGACGAAAACATCCAGGAGGTACGCGGTCTGGGCGTGGTCGGCCATCAGCCTTTGTTGCGCCCCGGCGAGGAATTCGAGTACACGAGCGGCTGCGCTCTCGCCACCCCGCGTGGCACGATGCACGGAGAGTACTTTGCGGTCGCCGAAGACGGCACCCGCTTTGAGTCCCCTATCCCCCAGTTTAGCCTCGCGGTTCCGCGCACCCTGCACTAGTCAGGGGACGGCGTATCGCCTGATTCGCGCTTTGCCTCGTCGCGCGTCGCGGCTTCGGTTTCCCGTTTGTGCACCGGCCCCATGGTCCACCACATGATGAACAGGAACAATCCAAGTGCAATTCCGGCTTCAACTATCAAGAGCCACATGAGCAATCCTCTCAGGCCGTATTCTAGCGCGCTCGGGAAAGTTGCCGTCTTTATCGGCGTCTCATTGCTGACATCCTGCGCCAACCAGCCGGTTCAGCAATCCCCGAGTCCTCAACGCGCAGAAAAGCCCACCACGGTATTCGAGGCCGTCGAATTCACGAAGCTGCCCGGATGGCAGGCTGACGATCAGGCCGCTGCGTGGCCTGCCTTTCTGCGCTCCTGCGCAGCTCTGCAAAAAAACCCCGCCTGGCATGACGTGTGTGCGGCGGCCGCACAAGTCGACGGGGCGAACACGCTTTCTGCACGCGCGTTTTTTGAGACGCATTTTTCTGCCTATCGCATCATCAATGCCTCCGGGGAAGATCGCGGGCTGCTGACCGGCTACTACGAGCCGATTCTGCGCGGCACGCGCCACGCCACCGCGAGCTTTCGCTATCCCGTCTACGGTGTGCCTGACGATCTTATCGATGTGAATCTCGCCGAGATTTATCCGGAACTGGTCGGCATGCGCCTGCGCGGACGCATTGAGGGTCGCCAGCTCGTGCCCTACGCGCCGCGCTCGACAATCGATAGCGCAAGCGGTGTGAAGGGACAGGAAATTGTCTGGCTGGACGACCGGATGGCGGCATTCTTCATGGAGGTGCAGGGCTCGGCACGCATCGAGCTTATCGATGGTCAAAAGCCGGGAGAAACCATCCGGCTTGGGTATGCAGATCAGAATGGCTATCCCTACCGGGCGATCGGACGCTGGCTCGTCGAGCAGGGTGAACTCCCGCTTGAAAAAGTGTCGATGCAATCGATCACCGAATGGGCCCGTTCGCACCCTGAACGCATCGATGAGCTATTGGACTTTAATCCGAGTGTCGTCTTTTTTCGCGAGATCGCTATCAGTGATGCCTCACTCGGGCCGCCCGGATCGCTTGGAGTTCCTCTTTCGCCCGGACGATCGATCGCAGTGGATCGCCGCTCGATCCCTCTGGGCTCGCCTGTCTATATCGCAAGCACCAATGCCACGAGCGAGTCGGGGCCGCGCCGCCTGACTCTGGCTCAGGACACCGGTGGCGCGATCGCGATCACTGCCCGGCAGCCCGTCCGCGCCGATCTTTTCTTCGGATCGGGCGATACGGCTGCTGAGCCAGCGGGCCATTTACGCGAGCCGATTCGTGCGTGGCTGCTTCTGCCAAAGGATATGGCGCCACCCGGCGAGCCCTAGCCCATGGCGTAGCGGCTGAGCGCAGCTTTGAGCAGCGAAGAGTGTTCAACAAGACGCATGCCCGCCTTTCGCACCCCACGCACGACCGGGTCTTCGCTCGCGAACAGGGAAAGCAGGCGGTCCGTGACTTGCTTCATCGCCCATATCGGTTCTGCACGTGCGCGCTCGAAACGGCGCAGCAGCACTGCGTCGCCGCAATCCCTGAACGATTCGCGCCCGGCAAGCGTGTCAACGAGAACGCGCGCGTCATCGAAGCCAAGATTGAGTCCTTGACCCGCCAGGGGATGCACCACGTGTGCCGCATCCCCGATGAGTGCAACCCGCTGCGCGACCTGATGATCAGGGACAAGTAGCGACAATTCGAAACCGGAGATACCGCCCAGGGGAGCGAGCTCGCCCAGTTGCGCTTGCGCCAGCGATGTCAATCGTGCAGCAAGCGCGGCAGCCCCCTCCTCGATCAGGGCCTTCGCAAGCACCTGAGGTGCCGACCACACCAGAGATACGGCGTCACCGGGCAGAGGGAGGAGTGCCACCACGCCCTCTTCGGTAAACCACTGGTAAGCGCAACCCCGATGGGGAGCGCTGCAGGAAAAGTTCGCTACGACTCCGGTCTGCTCGTAAGGCTTCACGCTCGCCTTGATTCCCGCCGACAATCGCGTGGGCGAATGCGCGCCGTCGGCGCCAACGACAAGCGCGGCCGTGATCTCGCGGCCTGCCGCCGACAGGCGCACAGCATCGTCGTCCGCTTCGAGGCGACTGGCTACCGACTTGATGCGCTCAATTCCACTCTGAAATTCGATGGCGGTATCAAGCACCCGCGTGAGTTCTCGATGCTCGACGATCCAGGCCAGGGCTTCGCTGCCGGCCTGATAAGCACTGAAATGAAGATCCGACCCGCCGCCGACAGCGTCAAAGATGCGCATGTCGCGCACCGCGGCGGTGCGATTGACATCGATTTTCGAGAAAACTCGCAGACCCTCGAGAAAGCGTCGACTGGAGGGACTGAGCGCGTAGACCCTGCGATCCCAGACTTCGTCGGTGGAACTCAGCGCCTGGGTCACGGCCGAATCAGGACTGATCAGGGCAACTCTCAGGCCGCGATGAGCCGCCGCCAGGGTGCATGCCGACCCCACGTGACCGGCTCCGACTACAACAAGGTCGTACGCGTGCTGCGTCATGTCTGCCCTATGTCATCCGCCAGTGGGGATACCAGGGTCCGATTATAGCGAGGCAAGGGGCTTGGCAACTTGCCAGTGCGGGCGGCCAGCGGGTATACTCGCCCCCCTTGGCTCGGTAGCTCAGTCGGTAGAGCAGCGGATTGAAAATCCGCGTGTCGGTGGTTCGATTCCGCCCCGAGCCACCAAAGCACTCAATGACTTGCAGCTGTGAGACTGGTGGGGCCAATTTCGTTTGTGTAGTTCGCGTGTAAATGCGTCAAGTAATCCCATCAGCAAGCGCGCTCCTCACCCGGTCAACTTCATCCGAACCTGCAAACGATCCATCGCGGCTTGTATGTGTTCCCCGTTGGCGTGTGCATAGCGCTCAACCATCGCAAGCGTCTTGTGACCACTAATGCGTTTTACGGTGGGAAGGTCAACGCCCGCCTGAACTAAGTGGGTTATTGCCGTGTGTCTCAACGTATGGCGCACCACCTGATTCGGATCAAGGCCGGCGGCGATGACCACGCGGCGAAACGCCTTCCGAACGTCCATCGTATGGCCACCTTTGGCGCCCGGTGAGGGAAACAACCACGGCGATCCTTTAGGTAAAGCGGCTAGGTATCCCTTGAGAAAGTCCGCGAGGTGCGTCGTTATCGGTTGCTCGCGCGCGCCGGATTTCGCTAGTGGGATGAAGATTAGTTTGCGCTCCACGTCGACGTTGTCCCGGCTAATCGACAGAATCTCCATCCGGCGCATCGATGTTTCTAGCCCGATAACGATGAATGGATAGATCTGCGAGTTTTGGTCCGCCTTTGCGTGCTCGATCAAATTCGCAATTTGTTCGACGGTGAGATACGTGATCCTAGCATTCGCCTCCTTGTATCGGTTTATCTTTCCTGGCCGACGATCGACCCATCCCCAATCGAGCGCTTTACTAAACAGGTGTGACAGCACCGCTAACTCTCGATTTATTGTCGCGACACTTGCGTTTCCGCTTTTGTATGTCGTCCTGCCTTGACCACGACTGTTGCTCTTGATCGCGCGTTCGCCGGTTCGCTGTCGCTTGTAACGCTCAATGTCGAAGCTGGAAACTTTTGAGAGCGGCAAGTCCCCCAAAAACGGGATCAAATGGAGGTCCAATCTCGCACGCTTCATTTTGAGGTCACGCCCGTCGCCTAGCGTTAGGCGGTCGAGATAGCTTTTTGCGGCGTCGCGAAATGAGAGCGCTACCTTTCTGCCTTTTGGGAGCGCTAGGCGGTCGTTCTTGGCATCGCTGCGCACTTTCGCGATGAACTCTTCGGCTTGTGTTCGAGTCGTTCCATCTGACTCGCGTCCGATGACGCGATGAATCCTCCGTCCATCGACCATGATGTTGATCGAATAGATACCGTCGCCAGTCGGAGAGCGCTCGAACGTTATCCCGTGCTCAGTGATTCGCGCACCGGGAGCGAGCTTGCGAACAATCGGGCGCGTCAGCCTCTCAAACGTCTTTGACATGTGGGCTCCTAAAAGGGGATGTCGTCGTCATCGAATTTCGTACTAGCCTTCGTGCTGATCTCTGGATTCTTCTTACGGACCCACGTTGGTAGCGCCTCTCGACCGCACTTGCCATTCGCGACATCGGAGAATGTCTGCCACGCCCTCCTCAGGTGTTCAAACACCATAGAGTCTTCATCGGGTTTCCAAGTCCACTCCCTTGAAACCTTGTCGAAGTGACCTCTCCAGAGGTATCCGTTCTCGCGGATCAGCTTCCAAAGAACCTGCTCGCCGTGGGTCAGGAGATCGGGGTATCTCACCGCCAACTTGATGAAGCGGTCGGGCTCGTCAACATCCCAAAGTCGCGCGGCCTCATCCGATATGGATAGATTCGAGTCTGCATGAGCAAATTCAGTGAGGATAATCGTTGAGAGGCTGACCTCGATTGCCCATTCGATGAAGCTGGAGAGTGTCCGCCTCTGCTTCCTGGAGGCCAGCTCGGCTAGATAGCGCAACTTTGGATCGAGCCGAACCGTCACTGTCTCCGATCTGTTGAGCTGAGCGCCGCCACCCTTTCGCTTGGTGGTCGGAAGCGGCGCGTCAATCTCCTCGCTGGACGAGAGTTCACTCTCGTCGGTATTTGGGGTCGCCATGGCCTGTCCTTATGTCAAAGGTTCCAGATGTTTCCAAAACATTCTAGCAACACATGTGTTCTATTGCAATACGTGTATTGATATTTTATGCTCGCGCTGTCTCTACAGTGATATAGGAGCCCCCATAGTGAGCAATATTCAGAGTGCCGATGTCTTCGTTCTCCCCGATGGGCGAATGGACCGAAAGAATGCCGCCCGCTATTTGGGTCTATCGGTCAAGACGCTTGCCATGCACGCCTGTCGCGGCACCGGTCCACGCTTCGTCAAGCTCGGTCGCGTCTTCTACTTCAAGGAGGATTTGGACGGATGGGTCGGCTGCGGAGCACGGTCATCTAGCGCCCCCTAGTCGCCATAAATCGTGCCGCCAGTCGAACGGTGCGCGCTTCGCCAAGTGTCAGGGAATGGCCAATACCTATGAACCCTCGTGCGACCTCACCCGCCAATCAAGAACTTGATCGAGCCCGTGAGGCCCTCCGAGCCATAGACCCTAGTATCCCGCGCGAAGACTGGATCAGAGTTCTCATGGCATCGAAGAATGCTGGGCTGACGCTTGAAGAGGTGACTGAGTGGAGCTCAAACGGCGCCAACTATGGGGGCGAGCGGGACTGCAAAGCGGTTTGGAGGTCAATCAAAGACGGGGAAATCACAGCCGGAACACTCTTTCACTACGCCAGCGCCAGCGGCTGGAATGGCTCGGTCAATATTCACCAAAACGGGCACCGAAGGGCGCTTTTGGCGCCGACCAAGCGGAAGGCTATCCGGCCACTCGACGCGCAGCATCGGCCGGTTAAATCGGCCTCCGAGATCTGGGCGGAATGCTCACCGGCTGACGCCTCGCATCCGTACATAGTTGCGAAGAATGGGAGGCCCGACGGCTTGCGAACCGTCCCGTCCTCCTACCCTTTAGCTATTGCGGCAACGAGCGTCTGCGGATGGCTGACCGTACCGATCTGCTCGCTCGATGGGACGGTGCGCACGCTGCAATTTATCCCGCCGGCCGGTGACGGGAAAAAGCTAAACCTACCGGGCGCGTCACTCGAGGATGGTCTTTTCCTCGTCGGTGAGCTTGGAGATACGCCTGCGGTTTACGTCACAGAGGGCGTTGGTCAGGCCTGGGCGTGCTGGAAAGCCACCGGACGACCTGCCGTCGCGTGCTTCGGCGCAAGCCGCATCCGCGTGGTAACGCAAGCGTTGCTCAGACGTTGTCCGAACCTTGGCATCGTGCTCGTCTCCGACAAAGGTATGGAGGGCGAGGCTGAGCGGGTCGCGAAAGAGTTCAACACCAGCTTCGTGCATATGCCGGGCGTCAAGTCCAAGAACTATGACGCGAACGACTACGCGGCCGAGTACGGAGCAGATGCGCTGGAGATTCTCCTCTCGAAACCTAGCGAGCCTAAGCGCCGCTACAAGCTTCTGACCTCTCAAGAACTCGCTGCGTTGCCCTCTCTTCGCTGGCTAGTGCGCGGCGTACTTCCCTCAGAGGGTTTAGCGGCGCTGTACGGGACGAGTGGAAGTGGCAAAACGTTTCTCGCACTCGATCTATGCGCATCAATTGCGGAGGGCGCCTCTTGGTTTGGCTTTAAAGTCAATCGAGCGCCTGTGATTTACCTTGGGTTAGAAGGCGAGGCGGGTCTAAAACAGCGGGTTACGGCCTGGGAGAAGCACTACCGCAGACCATCGCCCAGCACTCTCCAATTTGTTCTGCAGGCCTTCGATCTGCTGAACCCCAACGATGTTTCTGAGATGACTGAGGCAGTCAGCGCCGCGAAGGCCGGTGGCGGCGTCATCGTGATAGATACCTTGAATCGGGCCGCGCCCGGTGTGGAGGAAAATAGCAGCCAAGACATGGGGCGAATCATCGAGGCGGCAGCCGCGCTTCAGCGCGGCATCGGTGGATTGGTACTGCTGGTGCACCACGCTGGCAAGGACCAAGCGAGAGGAATGCGCGGCCATTCTAGCCTTCACGCTGCGCTTGATGCAGCAATCGAGGTGCGCCGGGAGAACGACGCGCGCGACTGGAGACTTGCCAAGTGCAAGGATGGCGCGGACCTAGATAGCATCCCGTTCGCGCTAGAGATCGTCCCGCTCGGAGTTGAAGACGATGGCACGGCAATTACATCTTGCGTGGTGGTTACAGCCAGTCCGCGAGCGCCACGGCCAATATCACCACAAGGCGCAAACCAAAAAATTGTGTGGGAGAGACTCGGAGAACTGCTTCGCGGCGCCTCGGCGGAGTTTGGCAAGGGAGGTGCGCCGGCCAGCCGACCATGCGCCTCCCTTGAAGTCGCCGTGTCGGTCATAGCGCCCAACCTACCGTGTGAACAAAAACGAAGGTCTGAGCGAACCAGAAAGGCAATCACTGACCTTGTTTCCAACGGATTTCTTGAGCACCATGAGGGATGGCTATGGGTCCGATGAGACTCCCGAAAATCCCGAAACGCACCAAAGCGGGAAATCGGGTTGCATCCTCCATTCCCGAAGTTCCCGCGCCCCCTATAAGGGGGCGGGAAACAGGAAGGAGAACGGGAATTTCAGTCCCCGGTTGCTCAACTCGCATCGCAACCGAATTGGCGTATTTTGGCGCATCTTTCTGACGAATGCGTATATGGCAAATCGAGCGAGAGCCCCAGATAAAGAGAAGAGAAGCGCCACCGTGGAGGTACGAGCCGCAAGCAAATCCGATGAGGCCGACGCCGTCGCACGTACTATGACTCATCCCGCAGTGCAAGCTGCCAGTGTAATCAGAGCCTTCGGGGGCGACAGCCACGATGTGAACGCGCTCGTAAAGGAGTTGGTGGCGCAGGTAGGAGCGGTAAAGGGAGGGGACCTGAGCCGTTCCGAAGCGATGCTCAGCGCTCAGGCGCACGCACTGGATGAAATTTTCGCCAGCCTGGCTCGACGCGCTCACGCCAATATGGGCGCCGGCTACCTTGACGCGTCGGACCGATACATGCGGCTGGCGCTGAAGGCACAATCGCAGTGCCGCGCCACGCTTGAGACGCTCACGGAGATGAAGAACCCCAGACCGGTGGCATTCGTCGCACAAGCAAACGTTGCGAACGGACCGATGCAGGTGAACAACGGAGGCGCGACTCTTCCCGACGCCTCGCGTGCGGGGAATTCCGAAAATCGGCCGAACGAACTATCAGGAAAGAGTCATGAGCCACTATCGGACGGCAGAACATCGCAAGCCGAGGCCCGGATTGAGACGCCGATCGGAACCCTAGGAAAACTTCAGATCCCAGTCGTCAGCGGCGGAACCTAGAGTGGTTCGCGGCGCCCTGTATGTTCGGTAGGCCGTCATTGAAGCGCGGTTTCGATATGATGCCTCACGGCCTCTAGCACGGCGCATACCGAGATTCGTTCGTTGTCCAGCCATCCGTCAGCGAGACATTCCTCTTCAGTCGCAATGGTAATGAGGACGGCGTTGCGCACTAAGCGGTAAAAAGTCCCCGGATCCTTCGGCGTCAACGACCTTCTCGTGTGAAAAAAATCTAAGTCGACATCAAGAATGTAGGGAAGTGCTTCGGCGCTATCAAAGCCTACAGAGCGCGCCATGTCAGCTCCGCGCGCCAGTTGCTCATCCAAGAAGACCGACTCCAGCACTTGGTCCGAATGTAATATCAAGCAGTCATCGTCATGAGGTGCCTTCTGACAACCCACAGCACACATCGAGCCGATTGAAAACGCACGATCCTCAGGCCCCGAAAAGGTCAGCGGGGCGGCCCCTGGACTTAGTCCCGCATCCTCCTCTATGGATTGTGTTCCTCCCGAATCGAGCAGCTGTATGGAAAACGCGTAGTTAAGTACGCCACAATTCGTTGCTGCTGCAATTTGCTCATCGTGGTGAAGATTGCCGATCGTGTCGATCACTCCGGAATCGGTATCCCAACGGATTCCTTGGATGAGTCGCTGCCTCGCAGCCTCTCTCGCGCTCTCACCTCCACACCGTATAACACTCGGATGCCGTCTAAACGCTGGCATCGTGTCCGGATGATGATCCAACGAAATCAGATTGGGTGGCGCCGCAACTGACCTTCGATAGAGCGCCCAAGCGGCAAAAGCCTTGTGATGATCGTCGACCACAACGATCTTACGGCTTGAAATCGAGGTCTCAAGTTTGAACAAAGCGTCGAGCGTGGTGCTATTCATATATCGCTTGCAGAAAGTTTTGAAACGAGGGGAGGATTTTAAGCTATCGTTCTGCAATAGTGCTCGCCGCGAAACAGCGGCGGAGGTCAACCGCTGAGGAGGAAGAGCCTTGAGTTACGTTAGAACGCCAGAACATCGCCGGCTAAGGTCCAAATTGATCCGCGAGTGGAAACCCTGGGAGAAGTCGACCGGGCCAAAATCCGCTGGGGGGAAGGCTACAGCGTCAAGAAATGCGTCTAGGGGTGGGGGTCGGGCCGTCCTGCGGGAGTTGTCACGCTTGCTTCGCGAATCGGACCGACGCCTCAAAATCGCGAGAGCGCGCTAGAAAATGCGAATCGCACTTCTGACTACTTCGGAGTAGCCCTACCTCCGGTGCGACTCGGCGCGTCAAGGCTATTCGACGGCGCGGACACTATCAACGGCTGAGCGAACAATAGGAGTCGTAGGCTATGCAGGGGCAGCTTTTCACCCAGGACTTCCTCGCTCGCGGGATCACTGAAACTGAACCGTGGAAGGCACTCACGGATGGTGAATTAGACGGATTTCTCGCGAGCCTCAACCGTGTCTTCGCTAGGGTTTCGTCTGAGACAGTCCTGAACGAAGCTCAGACCGAATCAGAAATCATCGAACCCGTGTTGACTCTCCTGGGATGGGGCGACTCTTGGTTGTCTCAAGTAAATCTTTCAGAATCCGGCAGAGACGATGTCCCCGACTACCTCTTATTCCCAGATTCCGATGCGAAGGCAAGAGCCATTCTCGAAACCAGCGAGGATCTCCGAGCTAGGCACGGAATAGCCCTACTCGAGGCAAAGCGTTGGACTAGGCCATTGGATCGCGCAGAGCCGAGTGATCAAAGCACGAGGCGTGCTTTCGATTTCGGCGCGCCCTCATCCCAGATGCTCCGCTATCTGTCGCGGGCCGACGTTATGAGCGATCGGGCCATTAAATGGGGGATTCTCAGCAACGGATCCGTGTGGCGACTTTATTGGCAAGATGCGCGCTCCCGGGCGGAGGACTTTTTCGAACTCGATGTCGCTAGCCTTCTCGGCGTGCCAGGGGTGGAGTCAGAAAACGACGGATACGAAGGACGCCACGGGCTCAAGCTTTTCCTCCTGTTGTTCCATCGTGGGGCGTTTCTGCGGCAGACCTGGGATAGGGAGGAGCGAAGCTACCACGCCGTGGCACTGACTGAAGCAAGGCTCTATGAAGAAGCGGTGTCCCAAAACTTGGGGCAAAGGGTCTTCCGCGAGCTTTTCCCTTCAGTGGCCAGCTGCCTGGGCGAAAGCGACCTTCATGCTAGCAAGGACGCTGCCGGCCACTACACGCGCGAGTATCTTGGCGAGCTGCGGGAATCAGCGCTGGTGCAGCTTTTCTGCCGTAGATTCCGTCACGACGTATGACGCACTCTCTCGACCGATTTCCATTACTAGCCCAGCGATGCCATCAGTAAGCGGTCGCTGAGCGGCGTTATTTCATTGTGATCGGGTTTGCTCCAAAGTCAGTCCTCGTTCAATGGCGGGGAGATTGGGATGGATGCAGCGCGGAAGAAGGGGAGGCAAGGTCGAGCGGATGATGCGCAGCAGATCGAGGAGCAGAAGCGATTTGAGGCGAGCGGGCTGACGGTGGTGGCCTTCTGCCGTGACCAGGGCATTCCGGTGTCGACGTTTTACCAGCGGCGCGCGCGACTGAA
The DNA here is from genome assembly GCA_903970145.1 of Mycobacteriaceae bacterium. Lineage (GTDB taxonomy): Bacteria > Pseudomonadota > Gammaproteobacteria > Burkholderiales > Burkholderiaceae_D > CAJCHO01. The sequence continues at coordinate 30,054 of CAJCHO010000008.1, forward strand.
GAAGCAGGCGGTGGTTCGCAAATCGAAGCCCTCATTGCCCGCGGCGCGCTTCATTGACGCCGGGCCAGTGGTGGTAGCGGCACCGATGCGCCCGACGCAGCAGTCGGCCGCGGCGACCGAACTCAAGCGCGGCGTCGAACTTCGCATCGATCTTGGTGGCGGCCTGGTGGTGCACATTACGAGGACCTGATGTTCTTCCCGGAAGGCCAGGTGCGGGTGTTTGTCTACGGCGAGCCGGTAAACATGCGCCTGTCCTTCGACGGCCTGTATGCGCTGACGCGACATACCCTGGGCGAGGATCCGTTGAGCGGGGCGCTGTTCGCGTTCATCAATCGTCGCGCCACGCAGATCAAGATCTTGTATTGGGATCGGACCGGATTCTGCGTCTGGGCCAAGCGCCTCGAGCAGGGCCGGCTGATTGGCGATTGGGCGACGGTGACGACGCGTGAGATGGACTGGACCGGACTGAAGTTATTGCTCGAAGGCATCGAGGCGCGGCGTGTGCGAAAGCGCTACATGAGACCCCCCGTCGCATCAGAAATCTCTCGATCAACGGCGCGCGGCGCGCTATGATTCTCCTATGGAAACAGCCTCGAATGAGTCTCCTGTTTCCGCTTCTGAGGCGGCCGCTCTGACGCCCGCGCAGATGGCCAAGATGCTCAACGAACAGAGTATCGAAATTACCCAGTTGCGACGCCAGCTGGCGTGGTTCCAGCGCCAGATCTTTGGCCAGAAGAGCGAACGTCGCCTGCCATTGCCTGACGCCGCCCAGGGCTCGCTCGGGCAGGACTTCAGCGTCATTCCAGATGAGCCTCGGGCCGGTCCGAAGCGCCGGCTTACGATGGTCCGTTCTGGGAGCGCATAAGTCTTGCAGGCACCAGCCGCGGATTCGAGACCCCAATGATCGCGCGAACCTCGTATCGGGCGGACTCCGTAGCCACGGAGTCGAGGAGCCCCACACAAGTCAGCAAACGGGCTTCAATTCACGAATCTGCTACGACTAAAGGAGCGCGCGACGAGGCCTATGCACGGGGCTTAAATTTTGGATTCGGTATGAAGTCACCGGTTAGATTTCCGCTCGCGTTGACCTTCCACGCCCCCACGATTGCTTCGGGAGGAACTGCCTCCGTCGGTCCAAATGTGCCTTCGATTTTGTAAACCCAACCATTGGCATTTTCCCTTGCAACCCTAACGACATCGTCGGTAATTTCATGCCCCAACCGGCTCGCGCTCATTTCAGACTCCTAGTCCAAGATGCATAGCTCGTTCGCTGCTCTGCCACAGTACAAACCTGATCGATCGCGGCGGCACCCAGGGCATCAATCAGGTCTTCTCGTTTTGCTTGCTTTCCAGGTCTTAGCATGTAGACTTTTCTCCCACCCCCCATTTCGAGGGCCATCCTAGATGGATATGTGTCTCTGCGAGCGGCGTTGCAAAGTAGGAGATACCCATCTCGTTCAATCAACAGTCGAAATCTCGTCAAAACATCGAACAAATTGTCGCCCGCAATCGTCACCAATCCAAAATGCGCACTGCTCGCTGTTAGGCTGATCGGCACTTTGTCCGTAACTTGAATTTCGCAAGGTTCAGACTCCCCCGACAAAGTAGAAATAAGTAGGCTAGTACTGGTCACGGCTTCGAAGCAGTAAATAGCGGATTTTCGATAAACGGCCCAGTGAAGTTGCCATCCGGCCCCACTGGTTGCGCACCGACAATATCGGACGGCTGAATGCCTCCAGGCACGGCAATCTCCAATTCGTCCGGAAATGGACTCATGTTCCCGAGTACGGCGTTTACATCGACCCCCGCCGGTTGTCCTCGAATTGTGTAAGCAAATCCCCCCCTTGCTGCGCGGCAAAGTCGCTCGCGACATTTAGAGAAGTGCTCGTACCCACAAATACGCTCGGTTCATTGTTGACGACGTAGTTGTATAGGTCTGTACTCGTCCCTCGTGGCTGGAAGCCCTGATTGAAAATGATATCTGGACTGCGCCCGTCACCACGATAAAGAAGATTGGTATCGCTGGCACCACTACCGGCAGCAATCGATGCATCGGCAGCAGTATTTTCTGCCGCTAGCATACCACCTGAGCCGCTGGGTCCGCCGAGCGCTCGTAGCGCGACGCCCCACAAATCCGGTCAGCCTCGGCATCTAGCAGACCGTTCAGCGTCTCCTCGACGCTCGACCGAACTACTTCATCGATGTGGCCCCTCAGCGGGCCCACATCGACTCGAATCGACTCCTTCAACCCAACGGTTGTATCCTGTTCCACGGTGACCTCCGTAGTAGATTCTGTTCAAGGGATTGCTCGCAACAACCATTGAATCAGAAAGAGGTCACCACCTCAAAAGTGCGAAATTTATGTTACGTCATCCGCTTGCGCCACTCCTAGCTCGTAGTAGATGTTCTGTTGACTAATCGCGGGGATATCCTCGTGGACCACCGCAATCGCCAACGGGGCGGACGCGATCTGCGTCCATATCTTGAGCAGGACGTCACGGCCAGTAACACGACTGTTGGCGTCCATGATGTTGTAGTAATGCCGGGTGCAGACAGCCTTGACCTCGCTTCGGATTGCTTGCACTCCTGCTGGTATCGGCCTACCGAGGCGGGTGATTAGAAAGCAGTGCCGTGGTTTACTGGTTATCCTGGACGTAATCGCATCCCCGTCAAGCGGGTTGTAAATGATCACTTGCGCTTGCGAGCGACAGGTATCCCCTGGTAAGGACCATCGCTCTGTTTGTGGCTAATGATTTTTCCCGCTGAGCGGTCGATCTTCACATAGTGACCACTTCGTGGGTTTCTGACTTGCACGACATCGGATTTCGGTCGATTGCTTCCTGTCTTCGTCGTCATATGACTGTCGTCCTATAAGGCGTCACGCTCGGATCTCGAGAAGTGCTCCGATTAGCTCTTGAATTTGGCGCCACAATCCTATCGTAATTGTGGGGGTTGGGGCACTAACCGGCGGTCGCGGGCTCGCAGTGAATTGCACATACGGGCCTGCTATCCACGGATGTGCTGAGTAGAACAAGACGGGATGCGGGCGTCACCCGCCTGATTTTCATCGTCAGCGCGTCGCGGCCTCGGCAGATTGGTGATTGGCTAGCACTCGCCCCATGAATTGGATGGTGCGCGTGGCAATCTCGTCACTGTGCGTCTACAGTGCGAAGTGTGCGGCGTCAGCGAGATGCGCACTTTGAGCCGAAGAATCGGGCGATTTGATCGTCCTTAGGAGCCGAGCTGGCTCCTGGCAGATAGACACGCTAACGGGGTGCCTTGACGGCCGCCGACTCTTCGTCCACGCGGCGCTCGCGCGACGCGACCAGCGCCTTGATCGCGACACTGCGGGCCACGGCCCAGAGTCCGGGGAAATAGAAGGCGATCGTGCGTGCCGCGCGATTGCGGAACTCGCTCTGGTCGTGGAGCATGCCGATCTCGACGTTCTTGTAGCGGGTCATTTTCTGGCGCCGCACGCGCGTATGAAATTGCAGCAGTTCGTCGCTACTGCGCAGATAGTGCCCGGTCAGTGAGCGGCGCGACTGGGGACTGTCGCCCGGTTCGTGCAAGCTGCCATGGATCGTCAGGGAATTCCAGAACAACACGTCGCCCGCCGCAAAAAACGGTGCGCGCCACTCAAGCTCATGCCTGCGCGCGACATCCAGAATGGCATCCCGGTACCGGTCGTGCCCTGTCCCGAAGTTGTTCTTGCCCTCGTTGAGCACCGGAGGCGCCTTGCGATGGCTTCCCGGACAGACATAGAAGCGACCGGCGCGCGAGCCGATGTCCTCGAGCGCGACCCAGATAGCAGTGGCACCTCCAAGATTGGCGGCGCTGTCCTGGTAGTAGGAGTCCTGGTGGGGCCAGGTTCCGGCCGGTGCCTCAAAGAACATGGACTCGACCAGCCGCACGCTCTCGCCGCCTGGCGTACATCCCAGCACTCCGGCCGCCACCTTGGTCACGCGCGGATCGGTATAGAGATTGAGGGCCGCTGCCTTGAATTTTCCGAAGTGGCGCGACTGCAGATCCTGGATATTGAAGATCGGATTTTCGAGCAGGCCGTTCGCATCAAAACTGTTGCGCTCATAGCGCATATTCTTCTGGCGCAGGATCGGAATCCTGGAGTGACGCGCCTCGCGATCGAATTCCTCCATGACCTCGCTGCACTTGTCACGGGCAAGCAAGCCGCGTATGACGACATAGCCCTGCTCGTGATAGTAGTCACAGGCGGCTTCCAGTTCGTCGATCGTGAAATAAGGGAGGTCCTCGTCGACCGTCTCTGGGATCGACATCAGGCTGCCTACGGGACTCATGGTTTGCAGCAAAGCCTCTCCTCGGAGTCTTCGCAAAGGGCCGGACAGCTACGAGGTGCGCTGCTACGAATTGCCTGCTTTTGAATGGCAAACAGAGCACATCGCCCTACCGTAAGCGATTCCCTAGAATATCAATTCCCCGCGCCGTTACAATCCCCCGAACAGATTTTTTCGTGAATTGCGCTGCACCGCTTAGGGTCGTGTCCGCACTTGCGGCTGGCGGGCGTGCCCTCAATCGGTGCTCTCAAGCGTTCGGAGCCCGCCCAATCGTGTTCGAGACGCGCTCCGGTAGCCTCGGAGCCACCCGAGAGCGTCGGCTGGCACTCCCCTCCTAGCGCCCCACCCCCAGGCTTGGTCTAACGCGCGTCAGGAGAAGTGATCGACTGGCGCACCACGGTTGGTGCGGGCACGAGGATCTGGGACGGATAGTCCTGGGTGAAATGCAGGCCGCGACTCTCGCGCCGCGCCGCGGCGCAGTCCACGATCAGGGTCGCCACATCGACGAGGTTGCGCAACTCAAGCAGGTCCCGGCTGACCTTGAAACTCCCATAAAAGCTCGTGATCTCTTCCTTGAGCATCTGCAGACGGTGGCGAGCGCGCGCGAGTCGCTTGTCGGTGCGTACGATCCCGACGTAGTTCCACATCAGGCGGCGTACCTCTTCCCAGTTGTGGGCAACGATCACCTGCTCGTCCGCATCGGTCACCTGACTCTCATCCCAAACCGGCAGGCGCGCCTGCTCCTGGCTTGGCGCGCTGGCACCGACCGCGGCCGCGCACGCACGCCCCATGGCCAGGCACTCCAAAAGCGAGTTGCTGGCAAGCCGGTTTGCGCCGTGTAGACCGGTATAGGCCGTCTCGCCAATCGCGTAGAGCTGATCAATGTCGGTCTGACCGGCGAGATTGGTCATCACGCCGCCGCAAGTGTAGTGAGCCGCTGGGACGACCGGGATGGGCTGGCGCCGGATGTCGATCCCGAACTCGAGACAACGCTCAAGGATTGCCGGGAAATGGTGCTCGATAAAATCCGGGCTCTTAAAGCTGATGTCCAGATAGACATGGTCGAGACCACGTTTTTTCATCTCGTAATCGATGGCGCGGGCCACGATGTCACGAGGTGCTAGCTCGGCGCGCTCGTCGTGCTCCGGCATGAAACGCGTGCCATCGGGTAGCAGCAGTCGCGCCCCTTCGCCGCGCAAGGCTTCGGAGATCAGGAATGACTTGGCATAGGGATGGTAGAGGCAGGTCGGATGAAACTGCATGAACTCCATATTGGCCACGCGCGCCCCGGCGCGCCAGGCAATCGCGATGCCGTCCCCGGTCGCCGAGTCGGGATTGGTGGTGTAGAGATAGACCTTGCCCGCACCGCCGGTCGCAAGAACCGTGGCACGGGCGCCAAGGGACACCACACGCCCGCTCGCCGTATCGAGGGTGTAAACCCCGCGGCAGAATTTCTTGCCTGAACCCGGATGCGTGCCGAGGATCAAATCGATCGCCACATGCCGCTCGAGAATCTCTATATTGGCCTGTTCGCGCACCCGGCGCGACAGAGTCTGCGTCACGGCCCGTCCGGTCGCGTCAGCGGAATGGATGATTCGGCGATGGCTGTGTCCGCCCTCGCGGGTCAGGTGAAAGCCAAACTCGGCAGCCTCATCGGCCGTGAATTCCACTCCCTGATCGATGAGCCACTGGATCTCGTCACGACCCCGCTCGACGATGAAGCGGGTCGCTTTCTCGTCGGACAGACCGGCTCCGGCAACCAGGGTGTCGCGCACATGACTCTCGACGCTGTCGTTCGAGTCGAGCACGGCCGCGATGCCCCCTTGCGCCCACTGGCTCGAGCCCTCGGCGAGATGATCCTTGGAAACGAGGGCAACGCGCATGGCGGGGTCAAGGCTCAAAGCGGCAGTCATGCCCGCAAGGCCGCTGCCTATTACCAGAACGTCAAAGTCTTTCTGCATATGCTCCCGTCACCGCAAGGCTCGTCTGCGCGAGTCGCTTGCCTCGGTTGAGATTGTTCAGCTAGGTGGTTGGTCTCGTGCTGGCGTCACAGCGGCTGACTTGAATGGGGTTTTTCAATGGGCATCAGCGCGCGGCCTCACACGAGACGCATCGACAGATCGATGGCGCGCACATCCTTGGTAAGCGCCCCGATCGAAACCCGGTCTACCCCGGTTTCGGCAATCTGGCGCACGCTCGAGAGATTGACGTTCCCGGAGACCTCCAGCGCCGCGCGCCCGGCGTTGACGGCGACCGCCTCGCGCATCATCGTCGGCGTGAAATTATCGAGCAGGACGAGGCTCGCCCCGTGCTCGAGCGCAAGCGCGAGCTGCTCGACGGATTCGACCTCGATCTGCACAAAGCCGCTGCGTGCCGCAATGAGTGTCGAGTCCACGGCCGGGCCGACTCCCCCGAGAGCTGCCAGATGGTTCTCCTTCATGAGAATCCCGTCATAGAGCGCCAGTCGGTGATTGGCGCCACCACCGACGCGCACGGCGTATTTTTGTGCGAGACGCAGGCCCGGGAGCGTCTTGCGGGTGTCAACGATCTGGCAGCGGGTACCGGCAAGCAGTTCGACATAGCGCCGGGTAGCCGTGGCGACGCCCGAGAGCATCTGCAGAAAATTAAGCGCGCTGCGCTCAGCCGTCAGCAGGGAGCGGGTCGGGCCTGCCAGCGACACGATCACCGAGTTCGCATGCACGAGGTCACCCTCGCGCACCTGCCATTGAATCTCGATAGCCTCGTCGACGGCGCGCATCACGGCGTTAAACCAGGCCACTCCGCAGATCACGGCGTCTTCGCGCACCACGATCCGTGCGCGCGCCTGCGCCTTCGCCGGTATCAACGCGCTAGACAGATCGCCACTGCCGACATCTTCCGCGAGCGCGTCGCGCACATTGCGCTCGACCGCCTCGGCCAACGCCGGGCCATAGCGTTCGCTGAGCTCGCCAATGAGCGGCGTGACCGCGTCGGTCGCGAAAATTCCCTCAAAGGCCATGATGAGGTCCCTTAGGACATCCCGAAATTACTGAACAGCTTTGCACCTGCTGCCGGGTCGGCGCCTGCCTTCAGGTTCGTGCCGCGCTCGCTGGCGAATTTCAGCATGCGCTCGATCGGTACACGCGCGCGCGCGCTGATCGAGGGCTCGATCTCGATCGGGTGCTCGAGCGATTCGAGTATCGCAACCAGGTTGGCAAGACCATTCATGGCCATCCACGGGCAATGGGCGCAGCTCTTGCAACTCGCGCCTACCCCGGCGGTCGGGGCCGCAAGGAAGGTCTTGCCCGGTGAGGCGGCACGCATCTTGTAGAGGATGCCCTGGTCGGTGGCGACGATGAAGCGCTCCTTCTCGGAGCGACTTGCCGCATTGATCAGCTGAGTGGTCGAGCCGACGACGTCTGCCAGCGCGATCACGGCTTCTGGCGATTCAGGATGAACCAGCACCAGCGCGTCCGGGTATTCCTTTTTCATGAGTTCGAGCTCAAGCCCCTTGAACTCGTCATGCACGATGCACGAACCCTGCCAGAGCAGCATGTCGGCGCCCGTCTTCTCGCGGATATAGGCGCCCAGATGGCGATCCGGCGCCCAGATGATTTTCTCGCCGCGTTCATGAAGCATCGCGACGATATCCAGACCGATCGAGGAGGTGACGACCCAGTCTGCGCGCGCTTTCACCTCGGCGCTGGTATTGGCATAAACCACAACCGTGCGATCCGGATGAGCGTCGCAGAACGCGGAAAACTCGTCGGCCGGGCACCCGAGATCAAGCGAGCAGTTCGCCTCAAGATCGGGCATGAACACCCGTTTTTCGGGACTCAGGATCTTCGCCGTCTGCCCCATGAAGCGCACCCCGGCCACGATCAGGGTCGAGGCGCTGTGCGCCCGTCCAAACCGTGCCATCTCGAGCGAGTCGGCGACGCAGCCGCCCGTGGACTCGGCAAGCGCTTGCAAACGGTCGTCGACATAATAATGCGCCACCAGGACGGCATCGCGTTGGGCGAGCAGCGCCGCGGCGCGGGCCGTCAGCTCGGCGCTGCGCGCAGCGTCAAGCTCCTCGAGGATCCGGTAGGGTGCCTCGCCGCGTGAACGGGTCAGGCCATCCTGGCTGGGTCTGTCAAATGCCACAAAACTGATCGGTGCGCTGGCGGACATGCCTGTTCCATGCGAAATGCGCAATGCCTGGAATCATACATGAGGGCGAGTCGCCGCTTTCAAAGGGCCTGTGGCAGAACGCCAGTGGCGGCGCGGCGCTTTCGGCAGCTCGTCTCGTTCCTCGGCATAATCCCGCAATCCCCTTCACCGACCGATGCCATCGTTACCAATGTGGTTTTTGGACTCGGTCACTTCATCGTCCTGGAGCAATCATGCGCTATCGAGTATTGGGTCAGACGGGCCTCTATGTATCGGAACTGTGCCTGGGCACCATGACCTACGGTGGCAAAGGCTACTGGAGCGCCATGGGTACGCTGCAGCAGCAGGCAGTGAATTCCCAGGTCAAAAAGGCCTTTGATGCCGGCATCAACTTCATCGATACCGCCAACGTTTACTCGTATGGGCAATCGGAACAACTGGTGGGCCAGGCGCTGCGCGAACTTGAGTTGCCGCGTGACGAACTGGTGATCGCCACCAAGGCGACCGGCCCGATGTCTGAAACCTCTCCCAATGGTCGCGGGCAATCGCGCTACCATCTGATGAACCAGCTCGAGGCGAGCCTTACGCGCCTGCAGCTTGATCATGTCGACCTGTACCAGATTCATGCCTTCGATCGTCTGACGCCCCTCGAGGAGACACTGGAGACCCTCAATGACATGGTGCGCGCCGGAAAGGTGCGCTACATCGGCCTGTGCAATCTGGCTGCCTGGCAGATCATGAAGGCGCTGGGCATCAGCACGGCCCGCGGCTGGACGCGCTTTCAGAGTGTCCAATCCTATTACACGATAGCCGGGCGCGATCTCGAGCGCGAAGTCATCCCGCTGATAGAAGATCAGGGGCTTGGGCTGATGGTGTGGAGTCCACTGGCGGGCGGCTTGCTCAGTGGCAAATACCCGCGCGACGAGAAGGCACCTGAAGGTACGCGTCGCGCGACGCTGGATTTCCCGGTGGTCGACAAGGCCCGCGCCTTTGACTGCGTCGATGTCATGCGCGGCATCGCCAAGGCCCACGACTGCTCGGTCGCGCAGATTGCACTGGCGTGGCTGCTCCACCAGACATCGGTAACCACAGTCATCATTGGCGCGAAGACCGACGAGCAGCTCGACGACAATCTGGCGGCCGTCAATATCACGCTTGGCGCCGAGGATCTCAAGGCTCTGGACGAAGTCAGTCAACTCGCGCCCGAGTATCCCGGCTGGATGCTCGCGCGTCAGGGCGGTTACCGCGCCAAACCCCCGAGTAAGCCGTAAGGAAGGTCGTGTGCCACCGACCGGCACCGCGTCAGAGCCAAGGGTGATGCCGACCCAGGTGTAGGACATCGGTTGCGCTTTGCCACACAAGCACCAGTGAGTGGTTGACAGCAAGGCGCACTGGGTGAAGAATTCGATTTAAGAACTCACCGCAAGCCTTTGATAAGTTGGTATTAATCTGTGCTTAAACTGGTGACGCCTGGCACCACTATGGCTCTCGCAGGTGCACGGACCTGCGCCCCGTTGGCGTGCGGTCAGGGGCTCGCCAAGGCGAATCGCCGCCGCGAATCTGTAGGTCGACGGGCCGAACGTTGGGGAGGATTCATGCAGAAGGCCTGGCGCGTCGCATCGAGGAGACCCTCGCTGGCAAAGCAGGCCAATTGACAGTTCATTTCGGTAGACTTCCCTGAACCAGGCATCGCGATCAGGCGACCCGAGGCGGACACCTTACATGCGTCGATCATGAATACCGCGAGCGAGCCACTTCCGCCATCCCCGGCGCAGATTCAGTCCATCATCCGCGAGCTTCAGCTCGCCGCTGACAAATTCTGCCGAGACGAAGCGGGCGCGCTGACCGAGCGTCTCACCGAGAACCTGCTTGAGGCCTCCGATCGCTCGCTGCACCCTGCCGAGCAGACCATTCTGCGCGGCGCGCACTCCGCGCTCAGTCAGAATGCAGCCGCTTTCAAGCAACTCTTGCGACAGCACTTTCCTTCGGCGATCCAGAGAGCCATCGACAACCAGAAAGACGTGGCGGCCGAATTCGACAAGGTCGGCAGCGCCAAGCTCGAGCTCATCGGCATGGAGGACATGGAGCGCGAGGTGCTGATCGTCAACATGGTGCGCAAGCTCGAGGAGTTTTGCGTGGACACGCTCTCGCCCTTGACCATGCGCCTGGGTTACATGGCGGGCGTCGAAGGCTTTCAGCTCAGCGTGAACCCATTTCGCCCGGATGTCCTGGTGCGCGCCATGATTCTCGCCTGGGAGAGTTTCGAGACCAGCGACGGCTCGACCACCGTCATGCTGCGCACCCTGCATCCGACCAACTTTCTGCCCTTGAATGCGCTCTATCAGGAGCTCAATGAACTGCTCGCCGCCAAGGGCGTGATGAAGGAACAGAAATACGTCATCAAGCGCACCCCCGCCAAGGCGCGCGATCCGGACGCCCTATGGACGCGCAGTCATATCCTGCCTGACGAAGACACCGATCCGACCGAAGCCATCGCCGCCCTGCAGCAGGCACTCGCCAATCTGCCCGGCGGCTCCAGTCACGGTTCCAGTCACGGCGCCAGCAGCGTGGCCCCGGTCAATTACAAATTCAATCCGACGCGTTTTTTGCACCAGATCTCGCTGCTACTCGAACACGTCAACGCTGTACCCGGCGGCGGCGAGACCCCGAATGCAGGCGCAGCGGCCCCGGCCGCGGGCGGTGCCGCTTTCGCGGCACCCGACGCGCAACTCATGGCGCGCCTGGACGCCCTGCTTGCGAGCCGCAACGAGGCCCCGTCAGGTAGCGCTGTACCTGTCGCCAGCACCGCTGCGCTCGATCAGCTGCGCGAAGCGCCGGAAGTCATCGCCTCAAGCGAAATCGACCGCTCGACGATCGAGATGGTGTCGCGCGTTTTCCAGTATGTACTCGCCGATGCGAGCCTGCCGGCCGGCCTCAAAGTGCTGATCGCACGACTCCAGCTGCCGGCATTACGGGCAGCCTTGAGCGACCGCGCATTTTTTGTGCGCACCGACCACCCGGCGCGCCAGCTGATCGATTTACTGGCCCACGCCAGTCTGTACTGGAGTGAGACCGATTCCCCGCTGGCGACAGCACTCGGGGGCGTTGTCGATCGGGCCAACGAGGCCACCGGCGATTCAAACGAGACCTTCATAGATCTCAATAAACAGGTACGCGCGATCTACGACGCCGAACAGGAACGCTACAACCAACGCGTCGCCGCCTCGATCGAAGCGGCTCAAGTGGAAGAGCGCAAAGAGGAAGCGCGTCTTGAGGTTACGCTCTGGATCGAGCGCCGCTTTGCCTCCCACGTGCTCGCCGGGCCGATGCAGAAGTTTCTCGACGGCCCGTGGCGCCAGTATCTGACGCTGTGCGCGAGCGAGCGCGAAAGCGACGCGGCCCAGTGGAGCGAGGTGCTCGAGCAGACCGATGTGCTGATCTGGTCGCTTGAGCGCAAGCAGGGCGCGCGCGAAACCCAGGAAGTACTCAAAGCCCTGCCCGATCTGGTGACGTGCATCAAGCGTGGCCTGGATCGCATCGAGTACGCAGGCGAGGAGCGCGACGCCTTCATGAGCTACCTGATGGAGGCTCAAACCAAGGTGATTCGCCGCGGCCTCGCGGGCGCCACCCCGCCTCCCGCTGCAGGAGCCGCACAGCCCACCGCCTCAGCAAACGGCGAGGCGGCGCCAAATGAAACGGTCGATGAAGCAGACAGCGACTTTCTCGAGCTCGAACTGAGTCCGACCGAAGAGCCCGATCGGGGCGAACTGGAAAAGGATCAGTGGTTCGAGTTCGACCTCGGACTTGCCCAGGCCCTGCGTTATCGCCTGTCCTGGATCAGCCCCAAGCGCACCAAGTTCGTGTTCACCAATCGTGACGGCGCAGAGACGCTCGTCAAGTCACTCGAGGAAATAGAGGCTCTCCTCTCGACGCGCGCCATGCGTGCGCTCGACGCTTCACCGCTCATGGAACGCGCGATCGCCGCTTCTGCTGAAATGCCCTAAGAGCCGACCTCTAGCGCATCAACAGGCCGACCATGCGTTCGAAGAGCTTGCCATAGGGTGGCTTGAACAGGCCCATGCCGTTAAAGCGCGACTGGCGAAATACCGGTTTCATGTGCGAGAAAGTCTCGAATCCGACTTCCCCGTGGTAAGCGCCCATGCCGGAGTGCCCGACCCCACCAAAGGGCAGATCGTCCTGGGCGATGTGCAACAGAGTCTCGTTGATCGTGACGCCCCCGGCGATGGTGTTGGCGAGCACGTGATCGACCACGCTCTTGTCACGCTCAAACAGATAGAGCGCGAGCGGCCGCGGGCGCTGGTTGATGTAGGTGATCGCCTGGTCGAGTGAGTCGTAGGGTACGAGCGGCAAAAGCGGCCCGAAAATCTCCTCTCGCATAAGGCCACTATCGGCGCGCGCGCCGCAGATGACCTGCGGAGGCAGTAGGCGTCGTTGCGCATCCGACGGCGCGCTCGAAAGAGGCTCGATGCGCGCGCCCTGTTCGCGCACCTCGTCAAGCTGACGGGTGAGCCGGTCAAAGTGACGCGCCGCAATGATCGTGGTGTAGTCGGCGCTGTGCCCGTCCGGCTCATTCAAGTCCGGATAGGATTTTGCGACAATCGCGCGCGCGGCGGCGATGAATGCTTCCTCCTGGCCCCGCGGCAACAAGACGTAGTCGGGGGCTATGCAGGTCTGGCCGGCGTTGACGAGTTTGCCCGTCATGATGCGATCGACGGCGCGCGCGAAATCGGCGTTCGGCCCAATGATGGTTGGCGACTTGCCGCCAAGCTCGAGGGTGACTGGCGTCAGGTTGGCGCTGGCGGCCTGCATGACGTGGTGACCGACAGCGGTCGAACCGGTGTAGAGCAGATGATCAAAAGGCAGCGCGCAAAATGCCTGGGCGACGCTGGCGTCCCCATTGGTGACATGCAGCTCGTCGGCAGCAAAATAGCGCGCTGCAAGCTCCTCGAAGAGGGCGCCAAAGCGCGGACCGTATTCCGAAAGCTTGACCATCGCCCGATTGCCCGCCGCAAAGGCGGAAGTAAGCGGGCCAACGGTCAGATACAGTGGGTAATTCCAGGGCACGACCACGCCAACCAGTCCGAGCGGCTGCGGCATGAGGCGCGACGTGGCCGGCAGGAACCAGCGCCCCGTCGCCCGCCTGCGCACGCGCGACCAGCGTTTGCCGTGGGCAAGCGCATGGGCGATGCCGTCAAGACTTGGAAACATCTCGAGCAGGTCCGTTTCATGGCGCGAGCGATTGCCAAAGTCTGCGCTGATCGCCTCGGCGATGCGCGCGCGCTCGTTGCGCACCAGCTTGTCGAGTCGTTGCAGCCGGTCCGCGCGCAGCGCCCAGGGAACGTCGAGCTGGGCGCGCGCCGCCTTCTGCGACGCCTCAAAACGGTCATGCAATGCCTTGATGGCACTTGGTATGGTTTGGTCGTTCACGATCTGTCTCCCCGCTTTGGACTGCCAAATTAACATCTTGCGCGCCTTGTCAGCAATTGCAAGCCACGCGCAGGAATTGACCGGGCAAACGGTGCGGTGGCGGGCGCTTGCGCCATGCTGTAAGGTGGCCCCGTGTGGCGCGACCAACTAGGGAATTCCTCTTGTTCCCACCACCTTCCGCAGGAGACAAGCATGTCCCGAATCGATCGTCGTCTCGCCCTTTCGCGCCTGGCCGGCCTTGGCGGTGCCGCAGCGGCGCTCGCCTGGCTCGCCCCGTTTCGCTCGGGTGCCAATTCCGCGCCGGCGGAGGTAGTCATCGTGCCGTTTTCGAGCGACGGCAAGGCCGGAGCACCGGTCAGGCTCGCCAAGATCGTCAAGAGCGATGATGAGTGGCGCAGCATGCTCGACCACACCGCCTTTACGGTAACGCGCAAGGCCGGCACGGAAACACCGTTTACCGGCACCTACTGGGACAACCATGAACACGGCCTGTATCGCTGCATCTGCTGCGATACGGCGCTGTTCAGCTCGGAGGCGAAATTCGAATCCGGCACCGGCTGGCCAAGCTTCTGGCAGCCGCTTGCCAAGGAAAACGTCGACGAGGAGCACGATGCGACCCTCGGAATGCTGCGTACCGCCGTCGCCTGCAAACGCTGCGACGCCCATCTGGGTCATGTGTTTAACGATGGACCCCGCCCGACTGGCCTGCGCTATTGCATGAACTCGGCCGCGCTGCGCTTTGTGAAGGCAGCCTAGCTTGCGGATCGTGGGACGGGGGGATGCGCCAGCGGGCGCGAGAAGATGTGCCCTCGGTAGCACGTTTATTGTTCACAAAAGCGGCCGGCGTCCAGATGCCCGCTCGCTCCCGCACTCCAAGGACGGGCTGATTTTACCACGCACCTTTGGGGGGCATTTTGTGCGCCGCGTCAAGATCGGGCCGCTAGCTTGAGCGCGACGCTCGCCGATCTGCGCGCCCAGCTTCACGCGGGCCAGACCACGTCGCTGCAACTGACCCGCGAAGCACTGACCCGCGCCGAGGCCCCCGACGGTGAAGGCCCGCGGGTATTTCTCGAACTCTATGCCGACACTGCCCTCTCTGTCGCGCGCAGACTCGACGAGTTGCGCGCCACCGGCGTCGTGCTCTCGCCCCTGATGGGCATTCCGGTGTCGATCAAGGATCTGTTTGATGTTGCCGGAGAAGTCACGCGGGCCGGCTCGCTGGTGTTGCGCGATGCGCCACCGGCGCGCGAGGACGCGGCCATAGTTGCGCGCTTAAAGGCCGCCGGAGCGGTTCTGATCGGCCGCACCAACATGGTCGAATTTGCCTATTCCGGACTCGGCCTGAATCCCCACTATGGCACGCCGAGCAATCCCTGGCAGCGCGCCGCCAAGCTCATCCCCGGCGGCTCCTCGTCAGGTGCTGCGGTCTCAGTCACCGACGGCATGTGCGCGGCGGCAATCGGCACCGATACCGGCGGCTCGGTGCGCATCCCGGCTGCGCTGTGCGGACTGACGGGATTTAAGCCGACGGCCGCGCGCATCGACGCGCGTGGCACCCTGCCCTTGTCACCTTCACTCGATTCGATCGGACCGCTTGCGGCGACGGTTTCCTGCTGCAGCCTCATGGACTGCATTCTCGCCGGCACGACGCCGCGCGTACTGGCAGCGCCGACGCTTTCCGGACTGCGCTTTCTGGTGCCAGACAAGGTCCTCACCGAGGGACTCGATGACGCGGTGGCCACCGCCTGGCGAGAAACACTCGCCCTGCTGCGCGACTCCGGTGCGATTCTGGACGAGATGCGCGTGCCGGAGATTGACCAGTGGAATAGTCTCTTAGGCGCGCGCGCCGGCATCGCCGCCAGCGAAGCCTGGAATTGGCACAAGAGCCTATTGGCTCGGCACCGCGATCTCTACGATCGACGCGTGGCCGAACGCATCGAGGCGGCCGCCACAAACACCGCAGCCGATTATTCGGGCTGGCTTTTGGAGCGGCGCGGCTTCATGCGCGCCATGCAGGCGCGCATGACTCCCTACGCGGCGCTTCTCGCACCCACCGTCGCCTGCTCGGCCATGCCGATCGCGCCCCTGATCGCGGACGAGGCACACTATCGGCGCAGCAACGCGCTAGTCCTGCGCAATACCAGTCTCATCAATTTTCTCGATGGCTGCTCGATCAGCCTGCCCTGCCATCGCCCGGGCTCGGCACCGGTTGGCCTGATGCTCAGTCACTGCGGCGGCGCCGACGAGCGACTGCTCAATGTCGCCCTGGCAGTCGAAACCTGCCTCGATGGACGTAACTAGACGCGCTCGATCAACAGGGCAATGCCCTGTCCGACGCCGATGCACATCGTGCACAAGGCGTAGCGCCCCTTGATGCGGCTGAGCTGATTCAGCGCAGTCGTCACGAGGCGCGCACCGCTCATTCCGAGAGGATGTCCCAGCGAAATAGCGCCACCGTTGGGATTCACGCGCGCATCGTCGTCGGCCACACCCAACAGGCGCAAGACGGCCAGACCCTGGGCGGCGAAGGCTTCATTGAGCTCGATCACATCCAGACTCGAAATGGCAAGGCCGCAGCGCGCCAGCAATTTCTGGGTCGCTGGAGCGGGGCCGATGCCCATCACGCGCGGCAGCACGCCGGCAGTAGCCATTCCCACCACTCGGGCACGCGGCGTGAGTCCGTTGCGTGCGGCTGCGGCTTCGCTGGCAATAATGAGGGCACACGCGCCGTCGTTGACGCCCGAGGCGTTGCCAGCCGTCACCGAGCCATCCGCACGCACGACCCCCTTGAGTTTGGCAAGTGCCTCAAGACTGGTCTGGCGCGGATGTTCGTCCTTGCCAACGCTCAGGGCCTCGCCCTTTTTTTGCGGAATTACAACCGGAGTGATTTCCGCATCAAAAAAGCCGCTGGCCTGCGCGGCGAGAGCCCTTTCCTGGCTCGCCAGCGCCATCTTGTCCTGGTCGGCCCGACTGACCGCATAGTCGGTCGCCACGTTTTCGGCGGTCTCGGGCATCGAGTCGACGCCGTATTGCGCCTTCATCAACGCGTTCACGAAGCGCCAGCCGATGGTCGTGTCTTCGAGGCGAGCGCTGCGCGCGTAGGCGCTCTCGGCTTTGCCCATTACGAACGGAGCGCGACTCATTGATTCCACGCCACCGGCGATCATCAATTCGGTTTCCCCGGCACGAATCGCTCGTGCGGCGCTCCCAACGGCGTCCATTCCGGAGCCGCATAGCCGGTTGATAGTCGCTGCGCCGATGGTGTGCGGCAGCCCCGATAGCAGCAGGGACATGCGCGCCACGTTACGATTGTCCTCACCGGCCTGATTGGCGCAGCCGTAGAGGACCTCACTGACCTCTTCCCAGTTGACCCGCGGATTGCGGCTCATCAAGGCGCGCAGGGGCACCGCACCGAGGTCATCGGTGCGCACGCTGCTCAAGATTCCGCCGTAGCGGCCGATGGGTGTCCGTATTGCGTCACAGATGAACGCTTCACTCATTGCCCTGTCTCCGTGTAGCCGGCGCGTCGTAGGCGCGTCAGAAACGCTACTGTGGCACAGACAGGGGCAATCCGCCCGGCATGCCCGGCACCGGACGATTCTGGGTAAGGCTTCGCGCAGTGTGTAGAATCGCCTTTGAATGCGCACCCCTTGGCGTGCGCAGCGTCTGGAAGATCAGGACCCGCGCATGCGCATCGCAATACTTGACGATGACGAGAGCCAGGTTGAGCTGATTACGCTCCTGCTCGAGCGTGCCGGCTTTACCTGCCATGGTTTCTCGGAAGGTCGCGCGCTGCTGCGCCAGTTGCGCCGCGAGAGCTACGATCTGCTGGTTTTGGACTGGGCGGTGCCGGATATCAGCGGCACCGAAGTGCTGGCCTGGGTGCGCAATAACCTGCCCCAGCCGATCCCGGTGCTCTTTGTGACCGGCCGAACCAGCGAAAACGATATCGTCGCCGGGCTCGCCGCCGGCGCTGACGACTACATGATCAAGCCGCTACGCGGCTCCGAGCTCGTGGCGCGCGTCCAGGCGCTCTTGCGCCGCGCCTATCCGGAGGCGGTGCGCGACCAGGTGAGCTTTGGCCGCTATCGCTTCGAGGCGAGCCGCAACGAAGCACACTTCGAGATCTCCGGAGTTGCGCGCGTGGCACAGCTGACGCAAAAGGAGTTCGATCTCGCCCTGATCCTGTTCCGCAATCTTGGACGTCCGCTGTCGCGGCCGCACATTCGCGAGGCGGTGTGGGGGCGGGATATCGAGATTCCCTCGCGCACCATGGACACCCACGTATCGCGAATTCGCAGCAAACTCGAATTGACCCAGCCTGACAGCGGTTTTCGGCTGGTGCCCGTCTATAGCTACGGCTATCGCCTCGATCAGGTGAGCGACGCCGATGGGCGCCGCGCCGAAAGCCCTGACTCCGCACCGTCGGCCACGCAAGCGGATCGCGAGCCATAGAGAGCCCGCCAGGGGCCTAGCGGTATAATCAGGGGTTGCGGGGCGCCTGCGCGCCGCGCTAGAAGCGGTGGCCCGGACGCTGCCGCCGCCCATGCGATCATGCGACTCGTCACCCTCGGAATCAATCACACCACCGCTCCCCTGGCATTGCGCGAGCGGGTCGCGTTCCCGGCCGAGCGCATCATCGAAGCGGTGCGCAAGCTGCGCGCGGATGTACCGGCGGCGACCCACGAGACCGCGATCCTCTCGACTTGCAATCGCACCGAGATCTACTGCGCCAGCGACGCCGCCCTGGAGTCCATCGGCGCGCCGCTGCGCGACTGGCTGGCGCGCTACCACTCGATGCCATCGGCTCAGCTGGAACCGCACTTTTATACCTTCGATCAATCCGACGCGGTGCGTCACGCCTTTCGCGTTGCCAGCGGCCTGGATTCGATGGTTCTGGGCGAGCCGCAGATTCTCGGCCAGATGAAGCAGGCCATGCGTGATGCCGACGCCGCCGGCGCTGTCGGAACCCTCTTGCACCAGCTCTTTCAACGCACCTTCTCGGTTGCCAAGGAAGTTCGCAGCAGTACGTCGATTGGCGCACACAGCGTCTCGATGGCGGCGGCCGCGGCCCGTCTGGCCGAGCGCATCTTCGAGACCATGAACACGCAACACGTGCTGTTCATCGGTGCCGGAGAAATGATTGAGTTGTGCGCGACCCATTTTGCGGCACGCAATCCACGCAGCATCACCATCGCCAATCGGACCATGGAGCGCGGCGAGGCGCTGGCGGCGCGCTGCCATGGGCGGGCCATGCCACTGGCGGAGCTGTCGCACAGGCTGGCCGAATTCGACGTTGTCATCTCCTGTACCGCTTCTTCGCTGCCGATCATCGGGCTCGGCATGGTCGAGCGCGCAGTGCGCCAGCGTCGTCACCGGCCCATGTTCATGGTCGATCTGGCGGTACCGCGCGATATCGAGGCCGAAGTTGGGCGCCTCGATGACGTATTTCTGTACACCATCGATGACCTCGGCAAGATCGTCGAGGAAGGCATCGAAAATCGCCAGGCCGCGGTCACCCAGGCCGAAGTCATTATCGAGGAACAGGTGCGCCACTTCATGCACTGGCTCGATGCCCGCAGCGCCGTACCGGCGATCCGGGAACTGCACCGGCGTGGCGAGGCGATGCGGCAGTTCGAACTCGAGCGCGCCCGGCGCATGCTGGCGCGCGGCGACGATCCCGCCAAGGTGCTCGAAGCGCTGTCCCAGGGGCTGACCAACAAGTTCCTGCATGGACCCACCCAGGTCCTCAATGAGTCCGATGAGCAGGCGCGCAGCCAGCTTATCGAACTCCTGCCCCATCTCTACAAAGAACAAAAATGAAACCGAGCATGCAGGCCAAGCTCGAGCAGCTCACCACGCGTCTGGCGGAGCTCGATCGCTCGCTCGCCGACCCCGGGGTGACCAATGACATGGATCAGTACCGACGTCTGACACGCGAGCATTCGGACCTCGCACCGGTGGTCGAGCACTTCAGCCAGTTTCGCCTCGCCCAAGCCAACGAGGCGACAGCCCGTGAACTGCTAAGTGATCCCGAGATGAAGGCTTACGCGGAGGAAGAAATCGGCGCCGCACGGGCACGCATGGATGAGCTCGGTCTCGCGCTCGAAACGCTGCTCTTACCCAAGGATCCCAACGACGAGCGCAACCTCTTTCTGGAGATTCGCGCCGGGACCGGCGGCGATGAGTCGGCGCTATTCGCCGGCGACCTGTTGCGCATGTATACGCGCTATGCGGAACGGCGTCGCTGGCAGGTCGAGATGATCTCGAGCTCAGCATCAGAGATCGGCGGCTTCAAGGAGGTGATCGTGCGCATCGTCGGTCAGGGGGGCTATTCGCGCCTGAAATTCGAGTCCGGTGGTCATCGCGTGCAACGGGTCCCTCAGACCGAGACCCAGGGTCGCATCCATACCTCGGCGTGCACGGTCGCGGTCATGCCCGAGGCCGATGAAGTGGCCGACGTCGTTATCCGCCCCGATGAGATTCGTGTGGACACCTTTCGCGCCTCGGGAGCTGGTGGCCAGCACATCAACAAGACCGATTCGGCGGTGCGTATCACGCACCTGCCCACTGGTATCGTGGTTGAATGTCAGGATGACCGCAGCCAGCACAAGAACCGCGCTCAGGCGCAAAAGGTGCTGGCGGCGCGCATCAAGGATCGCCAGACCCGCGAACAGCAGGCCAAGGAAGCGGCAACGCGCAAGAGCCTGATCGGTTCGGGCGATCGCAGCGAGCGCATTCGGACCTACAATTTTCCGCAGGGCCGGATCACCGACCACCGCATCAATCTCACCCTCTACAAGATTGACGCCATCATGGACGGCGACCTCGACGAGCTGACCGGTGCGCTGCTCGCTGAGCATCAGGCCGAGCAATTGGCAGCGCTCGCCGAATCGCTGTAACCGAGTCCCGGTAGCCGTGACGCGCGAGCAGGCCAGCATCGAGCGCATCTTGCGCCAGGGCCCCCTCGTGGCCACCGAGCGCCGCATCCTGCTTGCCCATGCGCTGCAGATTTCGCGCATCGAGCTCGTCAGCCAATCCCAACGAGTCCTTGCGCACGGCGAGTGGCAGCGCTATCAGGATCTGGTTGCGCGCCGTGCAGCCGGCGAGCCAATTGCCTATCTCGTTGGCGCGCGCGAATTCTACGGGCGCAGCTTTGCCGTGTCTGAGGCCGTGCTTATTCCGCGACCGGAGACCGAGCTGCTGGTCGAGCTGGCATTGGCGTACCTGCCCTCGCGAGCCGGCGTGCGCATCCTCGATCTTGGTACCGGCAGTGGCGCGCTTGGCATCACCCTGGCGCTCGAGAGACGCGATGCACAGGTTGAGCTTGTCGAGCTCTCCCCGGGCGCACTCGCGATCGCGAGCGCCAACGCCGCGCGCCTGGGCGCGGCAGTTACGCTCACGCAATCGGACTGGTATGGCGCGCTGCGTCCCGGACTGCGCGATCTGATCGTCGCCAATCCCCCTTACGTCGCCGCCGGGGATAGCCACCTGGCGGAGGGGGACCTGCGATTCGAGCCGCAACAGGCGCTAAGCGACGGGGGCGACGGCCTGTCCGCCCTGCGCCAGGTGATCACCGGCGCGCCTGAGCGCCTCGCGCCGGGCGCCTGGCTGATTCTTGAGCACGGCTTCGATCAGGCGGCAGCGGTGCGCGCCCTGCTGGTGGCCGCAGGACTCGTGGAGGTATCGACCTGGGGGGACCTTGCCGGGCATGAACGGGCAAGTGGCGCCCGCGCCGCCCTCTAGAGGCGATTCTGCCGGCTTTCACCGAATGGCATAAAATTGAGGTTTCCGCGCGCCAGGATCCAGGGGTCAGCCATGTCAGAGCAACAAACCGTACAGGATTTCATCCGCCAGACCGTGACCGACAATCCGGTCGTGCTATTCATGAAGGGAACGGCCCAATTCCCGCAATGCGGCTTCTCGGGCCGGGCTGTGGGCCTGCTCAAGGCCAATGGCGTGCGCCAGCTGGTTACCGTCAATGTCCTCGAGGATGATGAGCTGCGCCAGGGCATCAAGGACTACGCCAACTGGCCTACCATCCCGCAGCTCTACGTCAAGGGCGAGTTTGTCGGTGGGGCCGATATCGTTGCCGAAATGCACGAAAGCGGCGAGCTGAAAAAGCTGCTCGAAGCCAGCGCCGCCTAGGACGATGTGCGGTGCGCGAAGCGGCAATCGTGGCCAGCGCACCTAGGCGTCTGATCGTCGCCATCACCGGGGCGACAGGCAGCATCTACGGCGTGCGGCTACTCAAGGCTTTGCGGGGCGTGGCCGACCTGCAGACCCACCTCATGATCTCCGAGGCCGCGGCCCTGACCCTGCACCAGGAGCTCGATCTCAAGCGCCGCGATCTCGAGGAGTTGGCCGACGTCACCTACAATGTGCGCGATGTCGGCGCAGCGCCGGCAAGCGGTTCCTTCGAAACCCTCGGCATGGTGATCGCACCGTGCTCGATGAAGACACTTGCGGCCATAGCGCACGCCTACTCGGATAATCTGATCACGCGCGCGGCCGACGTGGTGTTGAAGGAGCGGCGGCGGCTGGTCCTCTTGCCGCGCGAAGCGCCCCTGAATCTCGCCCACCTGCGAAACATGACGGCGGTCACCGAAATGGGCGGCGTCATATTTCCGCCCATGCCGGCCTTCTACTTGCGTCCCGAATCGATTGATCAAGGGGTCGATTACACGCTGGCGCGGGTGCTCGATCTCGTGGGCATCGGTCACGCACTCGCGCCGCGTTGGGCGGGAATCGGCTCTACCCACCCGAGCTAGTACCGGCCAATGCGCGTTTGCGCTGCACAGCGCGCTCGCGCTACAGTCCCTGCACAGGTGCCAGTCTGCGCCCGCTCCCCCAAACGAATCCCGTGAGAATTCCATGAACGCACCACACAAACCCGCGCAGCTATCTGTCATCGAGCATTTCATCAACGGGCGACGCGTTGCCGGCACCTCGGGCCGCAGCCAGCCAGTCTTCAATCCCGCGCTGGGTACCCCGGTCTCGGAAGTCGCGCTCGCCACCAAGGAAGAAGTCGATGCCGCAGTCGCTGCGGCCCGCGCCGCCTTCCCGGCCTGGGCGGAGACCGCACCCCTAAAGCGTGCGCGCGTGATGTTCCGCTTCAAGCATCTGATCGAACAGAACCACGACCGACTAGCCGCTGCGATTACCCGGGAGCACGGCAAGGTCTTCTCGGACGCCCAGGGTGAAGTCGTGCGTGGTCTCGAAGTCGTCGAGTTTGCCTGCGGCATTCCACACCTGCTGCGCGGCGAATATACCGATCAGATTTCCACGGGAATGGACGCATGGAGCATGCGCCAGCCCCTGGGCGTGTGTGCTGGGGTGACGCCTTTCAATTTTCCGGTAATGGTCCCGATGTGGATGTTTCCGCTGGCGATCGCCTGCGGAAACACCTTTGTCTTAAAGCCGTCCGAACGCGACCCCGGTCCGAGCCTTCTTCTGGCCGAACTCCTGTCTGAGGCCGGCTTGCCCGACGGAGTATTCAATGTCGTGCAGGGCGACAAGCTTGCAGTCGATTCCCTGTTACACCACCCCGACGTGGCGGCACTCTCCTTTGTGGGCTCAACACCGATTGCCCAGTACATCTACACAACCGGCGCCTCGCATGGCAAGCGGGTACAGGCGCTCGGTGGCGCCAAAAATCATCTGGTGGTAATGCCGGACGCCGACCTCGAACAGACCTGCGATGCACTCATTGGCGCCGCATACGGTTCGGCCGGTGAGCGCTGCATGGCGATTTCCGTTGCCGTTGCGGTCGGTGATGTGGCCGATGACCTGGTCGCCCGTCTGGTGCCCCGAGTGCGGGCACTGAAGGTGCGCGACGGCATGGAGGCGGATGCCGAGATGGGTCCGGTGGTGACCGCCCAGCACCGTGAGCGCATCCTGGCTTACATCGATCACGGTGTGACGCAAGGGGCCGATCTGCTTGTCGACGGCCGCAAGATCAGCGTACCCGGACGCGAGCAGGGTTTTTTCCTCGGTGGCAGCCTGTTTGACAATGTCCAGCCGGACATGAAGATCTATCGCGAGGAGATTTTCGGACCCGTCCTGTGCATCGTGCGCGTACCCGATTTCGCCAGCGCCGTAAAACTGGTCAATGAACATGAGTTCGGCAATGGGGTAGCTGTATTCACCCGTGACGGCGCGGTGGCGCGCGAGTTTGCGCGGCACATTCAGGTGGGGATGGTCGGCATCAACGTGCCGATTCCGGTACCAATGTCCTTTCACAGCTTTGGCGGCTGGAAAAAGAGCCTGTTCGGAGACCAGCACGCCTACGGCATGGAGGGCGTGCGCTTTTATACCCGCTACAAGTCGATCATGCAGCGCTTTGGCAATCCGCTGACCAAGGGTGCCGAGTTCGTGATGCCCACGGCGAAGTAAGACCGTGACGCCGGAAAGCTGCGACTACCTGATCATCGGCGGCGGCACTGCGGGCTGTCTGCTCGCCAATCGCCTCTCCGCAGACGGACGCCATCAGGTCACGCTGATCGAGGCAGGCGGGCGCGACAACTACCCATGGATCCACATCCCGGTGGGTTACCTCTACTGCATCGGCAATCCCCGCACGGACTGGATCTTCCGCACCCGAGCCGAGCCCGGTCTGAACGGTCGCTCGCTGCTCTATCCGCGGGGACGGGTTCTGGGGGGCTCGTCGTCGATCAACGGCATGATCTACATGCGCGGCCAGGCCGCAGACTATGACTCGTGGCGCGACGCGGGCAATCCCGGCTGGGGCTGGCAGGATGTTCTGCCGATATTCAAGCGCACCGAGGACCACGCGCTTGGTGCCAGCGAATTCCACGGTGCCGGCGGGGAATGGCGGGTCGAGGCCCAGCGGCTCTCGTGGGAGATTCTCGACGGATTTCGCGACGCGGCGCGCGAGTCGGGCATTCCGACGGTTACCGATTTCAACCGCGGCGACAATACCGGCTGTGGCTACTTTGAGGTCAATCAGAGATCGGGCGTGCGCTGGAATGCCTCGAAGGCTTTCCTGCGTCCGGCGCTAAAGCGCCCCAATCTGCGCGTGCTCACAGGCGCGCACGTCAATCAGCTCACCTTCTCGGGAAACCGCGCGACGGGCGTTTCGTACTGGCAAGATGGGGTGTTGAGGCAACTTCTGGCACGCGGCGAGACGATCCTCGCTGCAGGTGCCGTAGGCTCGCCGACTCTGCTTGAATCCTCCGGTGTCGGGGCGCCTGAGCTCTTGGCGCGCCTGGGTATCCCGGTGCAGCACGCCTTGCCCGGGGTCGGTGAGAATCTGCAGGACCACCTGCAGTTGCGCATGGCGTTTCGGGTCTCCAATACGCGCACCCTGAATACCATCGTCAATTCCCTGACCGGCAAGCTCGCCATCGGGCTTGAGTATGCGCTGTGGCGACGCGGTCCGATGTCGATGTCACCCAGTCAGCTTGGCGCTTTCGCGCGCTCGGACGAACGCCATACGCGCGCCAATCTCGAATACCATGTGCAGCCGCTCAGTCTGGACCGCTTTGGTGAGCCGCTGCACACGTTTGACGCATTCACCGCGTCGGTCTGCAATCTGCGCCCGCAGTCGCGCGGCACTGTTCACATCGAGTCACGCGATAGCCGCCAGCCGCCGATAGTCGCGCCAAACTACCTGGACAATGACGAGGATCGCCTGGTCGCCGTCGAATCACTGCGCCTGACGCGGCGCATTGCCGCGGCGCCTCCGCTGGCGCGTTTCAAGCCTGAGGAATTTGCCCCTGGCCCACAATTCCAGACGAGCGACGAACTGGCGCGTGCCGCCGGAGATATCGGTACGACGATCTTCCATCCGGTCGGCACCTGCAAGATGGGAAATGACGATAGGGCTGTCGTCGACCACGAACTGCGGGTGCGCGGACTTACCGACCTGCGCGTGATAGACGCGTCGATCATGCCAACCATCACCGCAGGCAATACCTGTTCGCCAACACTGATGATTGCCGAGAAGGGCAGTGACATGCTGCTCGCCGCCGCGCTGGCGCGCCGCGCCTAGTCCGCGCCTAGGTGTCCGCGAGTGCGTGCTCATCCGCGTCAAGCAGCGCCGTCTTGCGCGTATCCTGCATCACGAGCGCCGTCGCGAGCGTGATCGCGCACATCAGCGTCGCGTACCAGGGAAAGAGGTTTTCGTAACCCGCCTCCTTCAACTTCAGGCCGACGAATTCAGCGGTTCCACCGAACGCGGCATTGGCAATCGCATAGGAAAGGCCGACCCCCAGGGCGCGCACATGCATCGGGAACAGTTCGGCTTTCACGAGCCCACTGATCGAGGTATAAAAACTCAATCCCGTGAGCGACACCATCACCAGTGCAAACGCCAGGTAGGGGTCGCTGACCCGCGCGAGCGCCGACAGAACGGGCACGGTCGTGAACAGGCCGAGCACTCCAAAGCAGATGATTGAATTGCGTCGCCCGATCCGGTCCGAAAGTGCGCCAAATGGCGGCTGCAGCAGCATGTAGCACAGCAGAACCGCCGTCATCACGGCGCTGGTCGTGCGCACTTCCATATGCGCGGTGTTGACGAGGTACTTTTGCATGTAGGTCGTAAAGGTATAGAAGTAGAGCGAGCCGCCAGCGGTGAATCCAAGTACTGTGAAAAATGCCCGTGGATGCTCGAATACCCCTCGCAGGGTTCCAGCGCGCGCGGCGCGGCGCACTGTTGTGCTGGTGGTCTCGGCGAGCGAGCGTCTGAGGTAAAACGCGACGACCGCCGCACTTGCACCGACAAGAAAGGGAATGCGCCAGCCCCAGGATCTCAGTTCCGACTTGGTCAGGCTCTGTTCGAGGACCACGACCACGAGCAGCGCCAGGAGTTGGCCGCCAATCAGTGTGAAGTACTGGAAGGATCCGAGAAACCCGCGGTGCCGATGCAATGCGACTTCACTCATGTAGGTCGCGCTCGTGCCATATTCCCCGCCGACCGAGAGCCCCTGAATGAGCCGCGCCACGGTCAGCAGCACGGGCGCTGCTCTGCCGATGACAGCGTAGGTCGGCAGCGCCGCCATCAGCAGACAGCCGCCACACATCATCAGGACCGAAATCAGCATCGAGGTGCGCCGCCCGCGCTGGTCGGCAATGCGACCGAACAACCAGCTCCCGATCGGGCGAACGACAAAACCCACTGCAAAAATGCCGGCTGTCTTGAGTAGTTGCGTGGTCTGATCCTGGTCAGGAAAAAACTCAGGCGCGAAATAGAGCGAGGTGAACGAGTAGGTGTAAAAGTCAAACCACTCGACGAGATTTCCTGAAGAACTGCCAATGATCGCGCGAATGCGACGCCAGACGTCGCGCGCATCCGCCTCGGGC
This sequence comes from Mycobacteriaceae bacterium, assembly GCA_903970145.1. Lineage (GTDB taxonomy): Bacteria > Pseudomonadota > Gammaproteobacteria > Burkholderiales > Burkholderiaceae_D > CAJCHO01. Next base: position 57,266 of record CAJCHO010000008.1, read on the forward strand.
CTATTCGCCGTTACCCCTTCAGCCGTCATGCCTGGTCTCCCCGAGCGCTGCTTACCTGGCCCAGCCACGCCTCGCAGTGGGACAGATCATGCCACGAGACAGCGGCCGCGCTGGATTGCCCGCACGCGCCTCATTCGCCGGGAGCGGCCTCAACTGGCGTGGACCGTTTCGCAGGGGCCCGTCCGGAGCGCTGTTTGCGCTCAAGGAACCAGTGGCTTAGCCGATCAAGGTAGATATAGATGACCGGGGTCGTAAACAGGGTGAGTGCCTGTGACAGGATCAGGCCCCCAACCATCGAAAAACCCAAAGGCCGGCGCAACTCCGAGCCGGTACCATGGCCGAGCATCAGCGGTACGCCGGCCAGAAGAGCCGCCATGGTGGTCATCATGATTGGCCGAAAGCGCCGCAGGCAGGCTTCGAAGATCGAATCCACCGAATTCAGACCGCGCTCGCGCTCGGCGGTAAGCGCGAAGTCGATCATCATGATGCCGTTCTTTTTAACGATGCCGATCAAGAGGATGATGCCAATGAGCGCTATCACCGACAGATCAAACCCACCCGCCATCAGGATTAAGAGGGCCCCGACACCCGCGGAAGGTAGCGTCGAAAGTATGGTCAGCGGATGAATGTAGCTCTCATAAAGCAGGCCGAGCACTATATAGACCGCCACCAGCGCGGCCAGAATCAGGATCGGTTGTGATGAGAGAGACGCCTGGAAGGCCTGGGCATTGCCCTGGAAGGTTGCTGACATGCCCCCCGGCGTATGGATCTCGCGCATGGTTGCTTCGATCGCATCGACTGCCTGACCCAGTGCAACTCCCTTGGCGAGGTTAAACGAGATGGTCACGGCAGGAAACTGGCCCTGATGCTGGATGGAGAGATAACTATTGCGGGTATTGTCGATGTGCACAAAGCTCGACAGTGGGATTTGCTGGCCGGTCGCCGGTGCGGTGACATAGAGCTGATCGAATAGATGCGGATCCTCCTGCGACTTCAGGGGAACTTCGAGTACCACGTGGTAGGAATTGAGCTGGGTGAAATACTGGGCAATCTGGCGCTGTCCGATCGTGTCATAGATGATGTTGTCAATCAAAGCCGGCGAAATGCCAAAGCTTGACGCCCGATCCCGATCAATGGTCAGCGTGATGGCCGGCGCACTGTCCTGCAGGTCGGTGGCCACGTCGGCCAGCTGCGGCAGCTGTGCGAGCCGCGCGTAGATGCGGGTCGACCATTCGGAAAGCTCCGAAAGATCGCCATCGGTCAGAGTGTACTGGTATTGCGTGCGCGAGAGCCGACCACCGACGTTGATGTCCTGACCGGACTGCAGGAACATGCGCGCACCCTCGACATTTGCGAGCTGTCCGCGTAAGCGCCGGATCACCTCGTCGGCGTCCGCCTCGCGCTGATCGCGCGGCTTGAGATTGATGAAGAAGGCGGTGTAGTTGACGGTACCGCCTAGAAAAAAGCCGAAGGAGTCGACCGCCGGATCATGGGCAATGATCTGGCCGATTTGTTCGGCCTTCTTGGACATCGACTGAAAGGAGATGTCCTGAGCGCCCTCGGCTCCGCCAAACAGAAAGCTCGTGTCCTGCTGCGGGAAAAAACCCTTGGGAATCGCGATGAACAGTACGATTGTCAAGGCGAGCGTCGCGAAAAAAACCATCAGGGTAATGAATTGGTGGCGCAAGACCCGGCGCAGCAGGCGCTCATAGCCCGATTGCATGCGGTCGAACGCCGTCTCGAAGAACTCAAACACCCGGCCATGCTTGAAATCCTTGGGCTGGTGCTTCAGAAAACGCGCGCACAGCATCGGCGTGAGCGTCAGCGAGACCAGCACCGAGACGACGATAGTCAGCGTGACCGTGACTGCGAATTCACGGAACAGCCGGCCTATGATGCCTCCCATGAGCAGCAGCGGAATGAACACGGCAACCAGCGAAACCGAGATCGATATGATGGTAAAGCCGATCTCGGAAGATCCGCGCAGAGCGGCCTCGTGAGGATCGAGCCCCTCCTCGACGTGACGATAGATGTTCTCGAGCATGACGATCGCATCGTCAACCACAAAGCCGACCGCGATCGTCAAGGCCATCAGTGACAGGTTGTCGAGACTGTAGCCCGCCACATACATGGCCGCTGCAGTGCCCATGATCGCCAGGGGTACGGTCACGCTTGGAATCAGCGTGGCAGCGACGTTGCGCAGGAACAGGAATATGACCAGCACTACCAGCACGATCGTCAGCACGAGTGTGAATTCGACGTCGCCCACCGAAGCACGAATGGTCTGGGTCCGATCCGCCATCACTTCAATCTGGATCGCCGGTGGAATGGCAGCACGTAGCCGTGGCAGGACCCGCTTGATCAGGTCCACCGTATCAATGACGTTGGCGCCGGGTTGCTTGAATACCGCGAGGATGATGCTGCGTCCCTTGCCGACCGAAGGATGGGTGCTGCTGTCACCGGCATAGGCCCAGGCGGCCAGACGAATGTTCTCGGCAGCGTCGACCGCCTCGCCGATATCCCGTACCCGCACCGGCGCCCCATTGTGGTAGGCGACGATTACGCGGTTCCACTCCTCCCCCGAGAAGAGCTGGTCATTGGTAAAGACGGTCAGGCTGCGTTTGCTGCCATCGAAACTGCCTTTGGGCTGATCGACCGTATAGTTCTGCAGTTGAGTGCGCACGTCTTCGAGGCTCAGGCCCAGATTCGCAATCTTGGCCGGATCAATTCGGATGCGTACTGAGGGCTTTTGCGCGCCGTTGACCGTCACCTGGCCAACACCGCTTATCTGCGAGATTTGCTGCGAAAGATAATTATCCGCGTAGTCCGATGCCTGCATGAGCGGCAGGGTATCGGAGGCGACGCTGATGAGCATGATCGGCCGGTCCGCGGGATTGATCTTGCGATAAGTCGGCGGACTGGGCAGGTTGGCGGGGAGCTGGCCGCTCGCCGCGTTGATCGCGGCTTGCACGTCCAGAGCCGCTGCGTCGATGTTGCGATTCAGATCGAACTGCAAAGTGACATTGGCCGAGCCGAATGTGCTCGACGAAGTCATCTGCGTCAGGCCGGCGATCAGCGAGAACTGGCGCTCAAGCGGTGTCGCAATGGTCGCAGCCACCGTATCCGGACTTGCACCCGGCAAAGAGGCGGAGATCGAGATCGTCGGAAAGTCGACCTGCGGCAAAGGTGCCACGGGCAAAAGCGGCCAGGAGGCGATCCCTATAAGCATGAGCGCTGCGGCGAGCAGCGAAGTTCCGATCGGTCGATTTATGAAAATCGCCGAAACACTCACGAAGCGGGTCCTTTCTTGGCCGCGCCGTCACCCGCTGCAGCATCGTGCGACGGCTCGCTAGGATTGTTCTCGACGACCTTCATGCCCGGACGCAGGCGAAACTGCCCATCGACTACGACGCGAGTGCCGGCATCGAGACCCGTCGCGATCACCGCCTTGCCATCTTGCTGCAGGGCCAGCGTCACTGGTCGCAATTCTGCGGTGTCGTCGGGCTTGACCACGAAGACATACAAACCGTCGCCGCCGCGCTGAACCGCAGCACCCGGGATCGTGACGACCTGCGCGTCCGAAGTGATCACCCGGATATTGACGAACTGCCCGGGCCACAGATGGTGATCCGGATTCTTGAAGTTGGCCTTGAGCTGAAAGGTCCCGGTAGTGTTGTCGATCGAATTATTGACGAGCAGCAATTCGCCCTTGCCCAGCAGTGTGTCATCGCCGCGCGCGCGTGCCTCAACTGCCAGAACCGAGCGACCCGCAGCCGCGATTGCCGCGGTCACAGCCGGGAACTTTTCTTCGGGCAACGTGAAAATTACGGAGATCGGGTCAACCTGGTTGATCACCACGAGACCGGTGGTGTCGGTTGCGTGCACGATGTTGCCAGCGTCTACCAGACGGATTCCGACTACACCGTGTAGCGGTGATCGAATCGTGGTGTAGGCGAGATTCACACGGGCTGTGGACACCTGGGCCTGATCGACGCCGACCGCCGCTTTCAATGAGGCGACCGTAGCAACCTGGGTGTCATAGGTCTGCTGGGCAATCGAGTCCTGCTTGATCAGATTCTCATAGCGCTTGAGGTCTACGAGACCATTCTGGTAGCTAGCCTCATCCTTGGCCAGCTGTGCCATCGCGGCCTCGAGGGCCGCCTGATACGGGGCAGCATCGATCTGCGCGAGCAGATCCCCCTCAGCGATCGTCTGGCCTTCCCGAAAAGCTACTTTTTCGAGCTGTCCATCTACCCGGACCTTGACCGTAACCGACTGGAGTGCCTGGACGGTACCGATACCAGTCAGATACAGAGGCAGGCGCTCGGAGAGCGCCAGCGTCGTCTGCGCTCCCGCGCTCGTTACCGTGGGCACGCGACCCTCGGCTGCGTCCGCCCGATGCAAGTAGGCTCGCAATAAGATTGCACCGCCCACAATTACTATGGCACCAGCGATCAGCGCCTTGCGTAAAGCCATGCTTGCCTACTCCTTGAACTCATGTTCGGACACCACCCGCTACGTCCGTGATCGCGGGCATCCACGACCGCCCGCGCAGGCGGCACGTAGTGCCGGTTGACCGATTTAGCTGCCAACCCACAATCCTAGCAGGCTGTGACTGAATTTGCCCCTATTCGCGGCGTGCGTCGACCGGCGCATTTCCGCGAGGCCAGTCGCGCCTTCGTGCGGCAAATTCCGGCCGCGGCTGGTGGGTAAAGAACTGCGCCACATCGATCGCATCCTGATCAGTCAAGACACCCGCCCCACCGAAGGGCATGTTGTAGCGCACGAAGGCCGCCGCCGTGTAGGTGCGCGCGAGCCCGGCGCCCGTGGTAAAGGAGTCGTCCCCCCACAGCGGCGGAATCGCATAATACCCATCGCCACCTTTGCGGCCTTCCCCCTGTTGACCGTGGCATGTCGCGCAGCGAGCAAGAAAAACCGCTGCACCACGTCCTGAATCCGGCGCAAGACTTGAATCGATCGGTCCGAGCCCGCGCCCCACGACCGCTTCGGCCAGCTGATCGGAGCGGGAACTCCATTGAATGTACGCGAGCATCGCCGCGAGCGCCGCAGAGTCGCCAGCCAAGGCTTTGCCCTTCATCGAACGCTCAAAACAGTCGTTGATTCGATCCGTAAGCGTGATCTGCCGGTCGCTGCGCGGTTGGTACGCCGGGAATTTGCCCCACAGGCCGATAAACGGTATCGCGTAAGTAGTTGTACCACCACCCAGGTGGCAGTTCGAGCAGCTCAGGCCGTTGCCAACGTTGTCCGGAAGCATCCGCTTGGTATCAAGCATGATTCTGCGGCCGAGCCGGATGGCATCTCCAGATGCGCCCACAGGAAGCGCCGTGTCGGGAGGGAGTCTCAGGGCGCTCGGCGCAATCGACGAGGGCGCGGTCTGCGCGAGCGCCAGCAGCGGTTGCAAGACTACAAGCGCCAGGAGAGTTCGGCCGATCATTCTAGAATCAAGGTTAGGGCTGACATCAGATTGGACAGTCTATTGGGGCGGCTGATCGAGTGGCGCGCAGCATTTCCGGGGGAAGACAACGGCATCCTCTTGGTGCACGCCGGGCGCTTTCGGATCGAGTTCTAACGCTGCTGGTGGCCCTTCGATCCTCGTGTATGGCAATTAGCAGCGGCGCTTTTCTTAGGACCCGAAAATTCTATCAGCCGCTGGGAACACGACATCGATATGGTGCGACGAGTCCGATTTTGAGGGGCCTTTTCCGACTCTGCAAGCCACCGGGCCATGAGCTTCACACGAATTGACAGTCCCGAGGAAAGCAGACGCTCTTGATGACTCTACCGGACTCAAGTCGATCAATGTGCACTACCAAGTCGATGCAACGCGCGGCAAGGCGCATGAGTTGCTGGGGTGTATAGGCATGCGCCGACTGGTGCATGCGCGCCAACAGCGAGAATTGCTCAAGCGCAGAATCTGCCGACTCGGCATGAAATGTTGTGATTGAGCCGGAATGCCCACTCATGAGCATCTGTAGGAAATCAAACGCCTCGGCACCTCTAAGTTCAGCGAGTATTAGCCGATCCGGACGTAGCCGCAAAGCCGCTCTGAGGGTGTCCGATACCCCAACTCCAATATCAACGCCGAAATAAAGGTGTACGTGATTCGCCTGCTCAATCCGCAATTCGTGCGCGTCTTCCAGTGCGAGGATACGTTCTTCGGAGTCGATCATCTGACACAAGACATTGGCTAGAGTTGTCTTCCCAGTTCCGGTCTTTCCTACGATCGCGATGTTCTTTCGATCACGAACAAAGCCTCGCAGCAATTCCACAAACTCGTCCGAACGAATCCACGTCATCACATCTGATTCCGGATCTCGCCGTTCGGAATCGCGGCCATCGGCCGACGACGTCAGGTCGCGGCGGCGATACTGCTCAAGTGCCGGCAGACCAGCGAGGCGATTTCGAATGGACATGACGATCGTGCCGTGATCGCTTACCGGCGGCATAACCAGTTGCAGACGCTGGCCGTCGGGAAGTGTCGCCGACAAGAAAGGGCTAGAGCGCCACGGACTCCAACTTGAGGATCGCGCAACGGCCACGGCCAGGGATTGAGCCCATAGGAACGACAGTCGAGGCACGACACGCCTGAGCCAACATCCATCGCTTTCGATGTAGAGTTCTCCCGGGCGATTGATGCAAATCTCGTTGACGGAATTGCTCGTAAGGTACTCTTCCAGAGGACGCAGCAGAAGTCGAACAGAATCTATGCCTGACGTACTTGGCATCTCAGCGGTCGAACGGGATGGAGAAATACAGATCGCGTGTGACGAATATTGCTACGCGCGCACCCTGGTTGGTGGACAAGGTCGGTGGGATATTGATCGTACTATCCAGCACTTTTCCCGCGAACTGATTTCCGGTGTTGACGGTTCCTGGAAAGATCGCTACTCCGGATTGTTCCGAAGGGCTCGTCGCGCGGTTCTGAGCGAAAGTGAGGCCATCTTGAATGACGCTAAGTAGAAAAGCGGCACCTATCCGATCAAACCAGTGTTCGTCGACATTGGCAGGAACTCCCGTGCCCCCGAGCGGATCGACGGCTGGTGAGTTGATATCAATAAGGAGACCTCTGGTAGTCTCGAGTCGAGTCCACATGATGAATAAACGATGCATTCCGAGTGCTGAACCGGAGTGGTATTCACCAATGACCGTCGAGCCTCGACCGATGAGTACTTTAGAGCCAGATTGAGAATAGACATCGCGCGTGACCACGCAGCGGGCCGGGCCCGGTAGGGAAGAGTCTAGCCGCGTCTCCAGCACGCAGCCGATGACGCTGCCTGCCTGCAGCAAGTTGTCACTGTCGACGATGAGGCGTGAATGGGAAG
>CAJCHO010000009.1 GCA_903970145.1 Mycobacteriaceae bacterium
TCGCTCGAAAACGCGATAGGCGAGGCGGCCTGCCGGGCACTGCTGGATGTCGGGACCAGCGGCAGGGCCTCGCAGGAACAGGTGCATTCCGTGTCGCTGCCCAACGGCAGTCTGTTGTACCTGCGAGCTCACCGGACCGGCCGGCACATCTGCCTGGACATCGAGCCGCTGCACTTCGAGCCTTTGCAAAGGCGTCCAATTTTCATGGCAAGGTCGACCGTGAGGATGTTCGAGCATGCCGGCAGTGTGGTCGAACTGTGCGAGCTCGCGGTCCAGGGATTGAAGGCGATCAGCGGTTACGATCGGGTGATGGCGTACCGCTTTTGCGAGGACGGGCACGGTGAAGTGATCGCCGAGGCCCGCGAGCCGTCGCTCAAAGCCTATTTGGGGCAGCATTATCCGGCGTCCGACATCCCGCCGCAGGCCCGGCGCCTGTACCTGCGCCAGCGCGTGGGCGCGATCGCCAACTCCAGTTACACACCGGTGCCACTGTGTGCCGATCCCATGCTGGATGACGGCACACCGCTCGACCTGACGCACAGCGCCCTGCGTAGCCCCTCGCCCATTCACTGCGAATACATGCGCAACATGCATACCGCGGCGAGCCTGACGATCGCACTTGCGCATGGGCCGGATCTCTGGGGGATGCTGGTGTGCCATGACGCCAAGCCGCGTTGGGCGGGATTCGAACTGCGGGCGGCTGCGGAGTTGATCGGCCAGGTGGTATCGCTGCTGCTCGACAGTACGGGCGACACCGAACTTCTGGCCCAAGGTATCGAACGCAGTGCCAGCCTGCGCGCGCTGGCCGATCGGCTCGCGACGCCGGTGCCGCTGCCGGCCGCGTTTGCCGCGGCAGAAGCCGAGTTGCTGCACCTCGTGCGTGCGACCGGAGCGGTGGTACGCCTGTCTGGGACGCTACTGGTGATGGGGCGCACGCCTTCGCCTTCGATCATCAAATCTGCGCTCGCGGTGCTGCATTCCTTGTCGGACGGCGACCCAGTGGCGGTGGATGACCTGGGGCTGCGCTATCCTGAATTCGCCAGTGGCATCAGCGAGGCGAGCGGCGCGTTGCTGTTGCCGCTCGCTACTGGCGACGGCGATGTCATCCTCTGGTTCCGGCCGGAGCTGGAGCGCATTATCGTCTGGGGAGGCAATCCCGCCGAGCACACGACCACGACAACGGCTATCGCACGGATCTCGCCGCGCACCTCTTTCGCGGCCTGGAAGGAGACGGTGAGGGGTCATTGCGCAGCCTGGACCAAGGCCGATCTGGCGCAGGCTCGTGAGCTGCGCAGTGCGGTCGACGCCGAGGTAGCGAAGCGCGCCAAGTCGGCGCTGCGGGAGAGCCAGGCGCAACTCGGACTGATCGTCGAACATTCCAGCGATGTCATCATGCTCGTCGGCCTCGATGGCATCCGGCGTTACGTTTCACCCGCAGTGGAACGCCTGCTCGGCTGGCGCCCGGAAGATCTGCTTGGCAGTACCGCGGTGCTCGGGAGCACTATCGCGGAGTTCGTCCATCCGGATGACCACCAGGTTTTCATGGACTTTCGTGCAACCCTGCAGGCGAGCACTACCGGTGAAAATTCGGTGTGTTTTCGGTATCTGCGTCGCGATGGTTCCTGGCTATGGGTCGATTGCCGCGCGCGTTTGCATGTGAGCACAGTCGACGCCGGTTCAGCAGTTTTTGTCGTCGTGCTGCGCGATGCGACCGACCGCAAGAATGCAGAGGCCAAGCTCCAGGACGCGCTGGAACAAATGGAGCGGCTGGCGGCAACGGATGGACTGACGGGTCTCGCCAACCGGCGGCATTTTGACGTGATGGCTGGCAAGGAATGGCGGCGATGCGGCCGCGAGCATCAGCCGCTATCCGTGCTGATGCTGGACGCCGATCACTTCAAGCTCTTTAACGATCTCTACGGGCACCTCGCCGGCGATGGTTGTCTGCGCGCGATCGCCTGCCAACTCGCCGCCGCTGCCCGGCGGTCGGGAGATCTTGCGGTGCGCTACGGCGGGGAGGAATTCCTGCTCCTGATGCCACACACCGATCGGGAGGGCGCACTGTGCGTCGCCGAGCTCGTTCACAAACTCGTATTGGATCTGGCCATAGCGCATGAGGGCAGCCCCCCGCCCGGTGTCGTCACCGTCAGCATCGGCGTTGCGACGGCCACGCCTGGCGACCCCGGAAGCGGTCCAAAGGACGTCAGCGCACTGGTGGCAGCGGCCGATACTGCGCTGTACCAGGCGAAGAGCGCGGGGCGTAATCGGGTGGTGGTTGCTGGGGAGTAGTGCGTCTGTTGAATCAGCATCAGCCCCGTCGATACATGGGGGTTCGAGGCGACGGCAGAAAACATTTCAATTGGGACTCGATCCTACTGCGGCATTGGCAATGCCAGGCGAGACGATGTGGAATTTCAGCAAAGTTTGATTCGATCCTCACCGCATTGCTCCAAGAAACGCCAGGAGTCATAGGCCAAGTTGGATCGATCCTGCCCAAAGGTTTCCCGGCTTCCGTGCAGGAGCCAATATTGAATGGCCTTAACGAAACCGCACGACGACTCACTGCCTAGCTGCATAGGCGTACGCGGCATGCCGGCTCGAGATGATCTTCCGAATTTGGACTTGGCCCATGGGACGACGTGTGCGACTCCGGTACACTCGATGCCATGGGATCCCTTAAGCGCGGTCTCTATGAAGTCCTGGTCACGGAGGCGCTGGAGAGGCAGCTCGGCGGTCTGGATGCCGGGCTGGAACCGATTCGCTCGGCACTTCGGGCGCCGGAGGCGGCCGATCGTATAGCACTGCATCTGGCGCGAGTGATCGAGCGCGCGGTCAACAGCGTTCCTGAAGATGAACGGGCTGTTATCGGACTCGATCTTACCCGCCGGCTTATAGACCTTATACGTCAGCTTCCAAAGACCGGCGACTTCGGCACCGAACGGCCCGCTCAGGCTGGCGACGTGCTTCAAAGCATCGTGAGTCGATTGCCCGATGGCGAGCTCGATGTGGTGGTCGCGCCGATGATCCCGTTGTTGGATACGACGCTGCTTACCAACGCTCCGGGTGAGCCCCGGGTGGGAAATCAGATCCTCGCGGAGATCCGCTCGGCCGATGGCATCGATGTCGTCATGGCATTTATCCGGTATAGCGGCATTGCGCCACTGCTGGAGGGTCTGCGTAGGCACCTGGCAGATGGACGAAGGCTTCGCGTTCTGACGACGACTTACACCGGATCGACCGAGGGGCGGGCGCTGGACGCGTTAGACGAACTTGGCGCCGAAATCCGGGTCTCGTACGATACCTCGAGCACGCGGCTACATGCCAAGGCATGGCTGCTGCATCGCAACTCAGAATTCTCGACCGCGTACATTGGCTCCTCGAATCTGACGCACTCCGCCCAGATCAGCGGTCTGGAATGGAATGTGCGCGTCTCCGGCGCGCGCAACCCCGGCGTGATTGCCAAGGTAGCCGCCGTGTTCGAGAGCTACTGGAACAGTACCGATTTCGAAGCTTACGACGGCGACGCCTTCCGCGCGCGTACCGAGGCCGAACGCGGGGGACCCAGGATCATCCTCAGTCCCACCGATCTGCGTCCCGAACCCTTCCAGGAGCGCTTACTGGAACAGATCGCCCTTGCGCGACTTCAGGGCCACCATAGGAACCTGTTGGTGTCCGCGACTGGCACCGGTAAGACGGTCATCGCGGCGATTGACTACCTACGCTTGCGCGAATCTCTGCCGCGCGCACGGTTGCTTTTTGTCGCGCATCGCGAGGAACTTCTGACGCAAACCCTCGCGACCTTTCGCCAGGCGCTGCGCGATCCTGCGTTCGGAGAATTATGGGTGGGTGGTCGCAGTCCGGTGGCGTTTGACCATGTATTCGCATCGATTCAAAGCCTGAGCGCCGCCGGCTTGGAGAATCTGGATGCACGCCACTTCGATGTCGTGATCGTCGACGAATTCCATCATGCGGCCGCACGCTCCTATCGAACGCTGCTCGAGCACTTGAAGCCAG
>CAJCHO010000010.1 GCA_903970145.1 Mycobacteriaceae bacterium
TCGGCATCAAGCTGATCGATGTCCTGCTCGTTGTGACGAGACTTGCGTGAAGAGGATCCCGTGAAGCTAACACTGCGTCCCGCCATAAGTCTCTTGATTGCCATGGCACTTGTGACCGGGCTCGTCTATCCCTTATTGATGACCGGATTCGCCAAACTGCTGTTCGCACACGAGGCGGCCGGTGGGCTGATCGAGCGCGACGGCACGCTGGTTGGGGCTGAACTGATCGGCCAGGCATTCGAGGCGCCCGGTTATTTCTGGGGACGTCCCTCGGCGACCGCACCCAATCCCTACAATGCCAGCGCGTCCAACGGCTCCAATCTCGGGCCGCTCAATCCGGCGCTGGCCGCGGCAGTCAAGACGCGCATCACTGCCCTGCGTGAGGCCGGAGCCCCAGCCGACGAGCCGGTGCCGGCCGATCTGGTTACGAGTTCCGGTAGCGGCCTTGACCCACATATCAGCCCCGCCGCCGCGATCTTCCAGATCACGCGGGTCGCACATGCCCGCAAGGTTTCCGAAGCGCAGCTGCGCGCCCTCATTGATCACAATACCGAACAAGCTGATCTGGGCTTTATCGGGCAAGAGCGCGTCAATGTACTCAAGCTGAACCTCGAACTGGATCGCCTGGCCAACACCCACTAGCGCTTGCCTGCCGTGGCCGCTATCGGTCATGCTGGTGGCTCTTAGAGGCAGCACCGAATACCAGATGCCAGGCATTGAAGACGGCCGCCCCGACCCCGATGTTCTCCTCGAACGCGTCCAGCGTGCCCAGGAGCGCGCCGCACGCGGGCGCCTGCGAATCTATTTCGGGTCATCGGCGGGTGTCGGCAAGACTTACGCGATGCTTGCAGCCGGTCACAAGTTGCGCTCCGAGGGGCGCGATGTGCTGGTCGGGGTAGTCGAGACGCACGGCCGTGCCGAGACCCGGGCGATGCTCGAGGCCGACGGTGGCCTGCCGCTCCTGCCGACCCGGGCGATCGAGTACAAGGGACACACACTGCAGGAGTTCGATCTCGACGCGACCCTGGCGCGCAAGCCCGAGCTGCTGCTGCTTGATGAGTTCGCGCATTCCAATGTTCCGGGTTCGCGCCATCCCAAGCGCTGGCAGGATGCCGAGGAGATTCTCGCTGCCGGCATCGATGTCTTTACAACCTTGAACGTCCAGCATCTCGAGAGCCTGAACGACGTCGTCGGCAATATCACCGGGGTGCGGGTGTTCGAGACCATCCCGGATACCGTCTTCGACTCAGCCGACGAAGTGGTAATGGTTGATCTGACCGCCGAGGAGCTGCTCAAGCGTCTGGCCGACGGCAAGGTCTATATCCCCGAGCAGGCAGTGCGCGCCAGCAAGAACTTCTTTCGACGCGGCAATCTCATGGCGCTGCGCGAGCTGGCACTGCGGCGTACCGCCGACCGGGTTGAGGAAGACCTGCAGACCTATCGCAGCGACGAGGCGATTCATGAAGTCTGGAAGACAGAAGCGTCGATGGTCTGCGGCATCGGTCCTGGGGGCGATGCCGAGAACGTGGTTCGCGCCACGGCGCGGCTGGCCAGTCAGACCAGTACCGCCTGGCATGCGGTTTATGTCGAGACCCCCGGCTTGCAGCGTCTGCCCGAGAAAGAGCGCGAGCGCATTTTGCAAAACCTGCGACTGGCCCAGGAACTGGGCGCCCAGACGAGCGTCCTCGCCGAGAGTGAAGGCGATACCGCCGCGCGCCTGGTCGAGTACGCGCGGGCCCACAATGTGTCGCGCATCGTCTTCGGGCGCAGCGGCGCGCTGCGCTGGATGGGGTTAGCGCCGTCGCTGGCGCGTCGACTCGCGCAGCTCGCACCGGAGATCGACCTGATCGAGCTTGGGCACGGTGCGCACATAGAGACCAGCGAAGCGGTGCGTACGACGGGACCTCGGGAGATCAGTCCGAAGGATCGCCAGCGACGTCTGCGCTACCTCTGGGCGTTCAGTTCGTGTGTCCTCGCGACTCTCTTGGCGTGGCCTCTCGCGCCCTACCTGCACGATACCAATATCGCCATGCTCTATCTGTTGCCGGTCGCGGTAGTGGCGATGCGCTGGGGTCGCGGACCGGCTACCATCGCGGCCGTCCTGAATGTCGCCGCATTCGATTTTTTCTTCGTTCCGCCCAAGCTCTCTTTTGCGGTATCCGATATCCAGTATGTCCTCACCTTTGGCGTGATGCTGGCGGTCGGGCTGATGATTGCGGAACTGACCGCACGCGTGCGCTATCAGGCGCGGGTCGCCACTCACCGCGAGGAGCGCGCCCGGGTGCTCTACGAGTTTTCGCGCGAACTGTCGTCGGTCATAGAGGATGGCGAAGTCATAGCGATTGCGACTCGGGTGCTGGCGCGCGCCTTTCGCGCGGACGTACGCATACTGGTCGCCAATATGCGCGATCAACTCGAGATTCCGGCCGAACTCGGCCAGACTTCCGAGTTCGAGCCGGCCATCGCCTCGTGGGCCTATTCCAAGCAGCAGGCGGCGGGCATGGGAACCGATACCCTGCCAGGTTCCAACTGGCTCTATCTGCCGTTGAAGGCTCCCATGCGTACGCGCGGGGTGGTCGCGATCAAGGCGCGCAGCCGACGCCTGCTGATGGTCCCCGAGCAGATGCGTCAGCTGGATACCTTCGCGACGCTGGTGGCGATTGCGCTCGAGCGCGTTCACTATGTCCAGGTTGCGCAGCAGGCGCTGGTCGGCATGGAATCCGAACGCCTGCGCAACTCGCTCCTGTCGGCGTTCTCGCACGATTTGCGCACACCGCTCGCTGCGGTGGTTGGTCTCGCCGATTCGCTCACCCTGACTAAGCCCGGATTGTCTGAACAGCAAACCGGGATCGTCATGGCGATAGTCGAGGAAGGCAGGCGCATGACGGCTCTGGTGAATAACCTGCTCGACATGGCACGCATCGAGAGCGGCGAGATTCGCCTGAACCTGCAATGGCAACCGCTCGAGGAGATTGTCGGCGCCGCACTACGCGCGACCGCGCATCTCTTAAGCCATCATCAGATTGAGACCGGATTGCCGGAAGATCTGCCCTTGCTGCGCTTTGACGGGGTGCTGATGGAACGCGTGCTGATCAATCTTCTCGAGAATGCAGCCAAATACACGCCGGCAGCTAGCACCATCCGGATTCTTGCCCGGGTGGTGGGACGTGATATGGAAATCGTGGTCGAAGATGACGGACCGGGTCTGCCTCGCGGCAAGGAAGAAGAGCTATTTGCCAAGTTTGCCCGGGGGGATTCGGAGGCCACGCAATCGGGGGTCGGTCTGGGTCTGGCGATCTGCCGCGCGATCATCGGTGCACACGGCGGTACTATCTCGGCGCAGGCCAACCGCGCCCTTGGGGCAGGCTTTGTGATCGTGATGCCCTTGGGCGAGCCGCCGGCAGTTGCTATCGAAGCGCTGGAGAGTAGCGAGCATGGCTGAAGTACGACACACCGCCGTCCTGATCGAGGACGAGCAGCAGATTCGCCGCTTCGTGCGTACCGCGCTCGAAGCGCAAGGCTGGAATGTCTTCGAGGCGCAAACCATGAAGGCGGGCCTCGTCGAGGCGGGAACGAGGAAACCCGATCTGGTAGTGATCGATCTGGGTCTGCCCGATGGCGACGGCGTGGATTTGATTCGCGAGATTCGTGGCTGGTCGTCGGTGCCCATGATTGTGCTGTCCGCGCGGGCAGATGAGCGCGACAAGATCGCCGCGCTTGACCAGGGTGCGGACGATTATCTGACCAAGCCTTTTGGCGTGGGCGAGCTGCTCGCCCGGGTGCGCGTGGTGATGCGGCGCCGCGGTCCGCCAGGCACCGAAAAAGAGCAGATCTTCACCTTCGGCGATGTCGCCGTCGACCTCGTCGCGCGCATCGTCAAGAAGGCCGGACAGCAGGTGCATCTGACGCCCATCGAGTACCGACTCATGACGGTCTTGATCGCCAATGCCGGCAAAGTATTAACCCAGCGCCAGCTGCTGCGCGAGGTCTGGGGACCGTCCCACGTGGATTCGAGTCACTACCTGCGCGTTTATATGGGGCATCTGCGCGCCAAACTCGAGGACAATCCCGCGCGTCCGGCCTATCTGTTGACCGAGACGGCAGTGGGTTATCGGCTCAATGCCTAGCGCAACAGCGCCTGGTTTTGACGCTAGAATGTCAATGACTACCGTGTTGCAATTTCTTACGGTTGCACGGGTCACGATGGGGGAAGATCGACCCACATCAACCGATCCCGGAGTCGACCATGAAAACCCTAGTAAGCGGCCTTGCCCTGGCCCTCGCCTGTAGCAGTGTCTTCGCGCAAGACACCCAGGCTCCGACCCCGAGCGGCCAGAGTTTCGAGCAGATGCAACAGGAAATGATCAGCCACATCGCGCGTCATATCGCGCGCATGCAGCAGGCGCAGCAGTGCGCCCGCGCCGCAACCAATGTACAGCAGCTGCAGGCGTGCCGGCCGCAGCATGGCGGTGCCGGTCAACGCTAAGAGGCACAGGAGGCAGTTTAATGGCGCTACAACATCTGCATCTTCACGTCAGTGACCGAACTCGCTCCGAGCAGTTCTACGGCCACTGGTTCGAGATGAATGTGCAGACCACCAATGACGAGATCACCTTCATGACCGATCGTCGCGCCTTCCTGCTCGCCCTGATGCAGGATGGGGCGGCGCCGCCCCTGCCGGAGTGGTTTCATTTCGGCTTTCGCCTCGAGTCCGGCGATCAGGTGCGCTCCCATCTGCGGCGCATGCGTGAAGGTGGTGTGGTGATCCGCAAGCCGCTCTTCGAGAGTGACAAGCTCGTCTCCTATCGCTGTTGCGATCCCGATGGCCACACCATCGAGGTCTATTGGCAACCGATCTAGTCAAACACCCCTTCAAAGAAAAAGGGCCCGTTCGCTGCGAACTGGCCCTTTTTGTTTTACCTGGCGCCTGATCAGTGCGTCGGCGGTGGCGGATACTGCGGATAATTGCCTGGCGGCGGAGGCGGCGGATAGTTCGGTGGTGGCGGCGGCGCATAACTTGGCGGTGGGGGCGGGGGGTTAGCCTGCACCATGCGGCCGCCACGCACCTCGACCTTGTCGCCCTTGGCATACATGCACTGGCCATAGGACTGGTCATAGCGACGCTGTGTACCGTAGGCAGCCTGATTGCCTTCGTTGGCCCCGGCCGCAGCGCCAAACAGCAGGCCCACACCGGCACCGGTAGCCGCGCCCCGGCTGCCACCGAGGGCAGCGCCGGCGACCGCGCCAATCACTGTACCGAGGGCCGCGCTCCTCGCGACCGAATCGGCCTGGGCATCGGAGGGCGACTGGTTCTGGTAAGCCGCATAGCTGCGGCAATCAACGTCGTCGGCGCGGAACTGGTCCCAGGTCTTGCCGGTACCTGGCAAGGCCTGGATGCTCGGACCGTTTGGCACGCTCGCGCACCCGGCCGCAACAAGCAGCGGCACGAGGCACAGTTTCTTAAGAGTAGGGTTCATATGCTTCCTAGTGTTGCGCCGGAGGTTGCGGCGTTACGGGTTGCCAGCCGCCCGGGCATTGCTGAACGTAGGGGTAATAGCCCTCGGGTTTGGAGCAGTAATACCAATAATTCCCCTGACCCTGGACCGGTTGACTCGAAGTCGGCTGTCCGTCAGTGCCGCGCTCAACGAAGGTCGATGGCTGGGTCGCGTAGGTCTCGGGATAGTAATAGGCCGGAGCGTAGGGACCCCAATAGCCGTAATAGCCTGGGCCGGGCCAGCCCCAATAGGGTCCGACATAGACACCCGCACCCCATCCCCAGCCCCAACGCGGACCGGGGCCCCAGCCGGGTCCAGGACCCCAGCCCGGGCCGCGGTGCCACTGGGCCGCAGCCGGACCGGAGGTCAGAAGACCGAGTGCCAGCGCGCTTCCGAGCGCTGCGCCCACGATTACTTTGCGCAGTTGCATGATGTTCTCCTTCACTGTGCTGGCGGGCCCGCGAAAACAGGCCGCGCCCTGGCACGTTCAATCCAAAGTCAATTGTGCTTGAATCCGCGCCGCTTTTCGACCGGAAAGGCCGATTTGTTACCTATCGGGGACGGCTGAAAGGTTTTGTAACACTCTCGCCCAACGCGGCACCGTGTCCCGGTGTATGCAAATTATCGCATCTCATCAGGTAGACAAGACTGCGGCTGCTCGGTTCACACCCGTGTGACAAAGCGCACGCTCGCCACTCTATGCCTTGGCCGACTTCGCCTCGGGTTCGAACAGGGCAGTGCAGCTCGACTGCGCGGTCGGGTTGGTGCCAGCAGTACAGAGCGCCAGAAAGCGTCCCTTGATGCGTGCCATGCTGGCCGCATGGGCATCGTCCTTGTTCCACTTTACGAGTGCCTGGGCGACGCGCCGCAGACTGCCGCGATTGCGCTCGTAGAGCACATCCTCGCTCTTGGCCGCCTCGTCGAGTACTTGTCCGATCACCGATTCGATGCGCGCTTCGTCATCGGGTGCGAGCTCGATCAGTCCGCGTACGTAGGCGCCGCCCCATTGCAGGCGCGTAGCCGCTCCCTGGGCGCTCGCATAGGCCTGTCCCAGCCAGTCGATCGCGGCTGCCTTGTCACCGCGCTTTTTGGCGTTGGCTGCGAGATCCGACATGAAATAGTAGGGCGAGTGCGAGCGCGTCAGCTCGGCCTTGAGCATGGCGTCCGATGCGTCCAGAAGTCCGGCGTCGCCAAGCGTGCCGGCGGCCGAATTGACGACCGACTGGCGCTCGTAAGCGTCCTGGGTTTCGCGATCGGCGCGCGCGGCTTCGCTCCTGACCTCGGCGGTCAGGGTGGCCGGCAGCGCACCCTCCGGTGTGCCGATGCGCGCGAGGTCGATGCGCGCATCAAGGGCATCCAGGCGCTCGGTCTGGGACAGGGATGCATCGTGCTCAAGGCGCACCAGCGCCGCGTCCCAGGCATGCACCAACTGCCGCTGCTGGGGCGATCCCGTGGGCGCGAGATGGCGCGCCAGGCCCGCCGAATCGTAGAGCACCAGATCCGATTGCTCGCGTGCACGATGCGCGTCACTGAGCAATGCCAGCACGAGGCCGTAGTCGGATGAGACGCGCGCGACATCCTTCTGGTCGGCCCCGTCGGCAAGGGCAGCCTGTGCCATTATTTTTAGGCGCAGGTGAGCGTCGCTGACCTGCGCCGGGCAATTGGCGGCCAGTTTGACAAGCGTGGCTGTCAGATCCGAGCGCTGTACCAGTTGCTGCTCATCGGTCTCAAACGAGTAGTAAGACAGCATGCGCCAGTCTTCGCTCCTTAAGCCGTGACCACCGGCCAGTGCGCTCGCGAGTGTCTGGCGGATCGGCCGGCCGGCGTTCATGCCAAGCGTGAGCACCTGCAGATAGTGGGTGGCATCGACTTCTCCGGGAATACGCGTGATCTCGCTGCCGTCAGGACGGAACAGAACCATCGTCGGATAGCCGCTCACCTTGAAGCGTTGCCCGAGCTTTTGCGCATTCGGACCGTCGCCGTCGATGTAGACCGCGACGAAGGAGCGCGAGCGCTCGATGAAATCGCTGCGATTGAAGATCGTCGACTTGACCTGATTGCACGGGGGGCACCACACCGCACCCCAATACAGAAAGATGGGTTTGTTCTGGGCTTGCGCCTCGGCAAACGCGGCGTCGACGTCGCCGCGCCGCCAATCAATCCCGTGGCTGGCGGCACTGCCGGTGGTCGATGGGTCTGCGCCGGCGCCATTCTGGGCCGCTGCCGCAGTTGTCGCGAGCGCAAGGACGAAGGCAAGCCAGGCCGTGCGGACAGGTTTATTCATGGATCGATCTGCTTTGGTATCCGAAGACTGCCTATGTTAGCAGTCCGCAGATCGCGCTGCAGGGCGCCTAATGGACCAGCTGGTTGAGCTCGATGATCGGCATCATGACTGCCAGAACAATCAGCAGCACGATAAGGCCCATCGTAAGGATGAGTAGCGGTTCGAGCAGACTTGTGAGCAGCATCGTGCGCCGTTCGAGCTCGATCGTGCCGGCGCGCGCCGCGCGTTCGAGCATCTGGGCAACCTTGCCGCTCGCCTCACCGGAGCGAATCAGGTGCACGAGCGTTGGTGGGAACAGACCTGAGACCGCCAGGGCGCGCGAGAGCGGCGCACCTTCCGAAACCCGCGTGCTTGCCTCATCGACCGCGCGACGCATCACAAGGTTGCTAATGGTAGCGCCGGCAACCTGCAGGGCACGCAGGATCGGAACGCTGGAACTCGAGAGGATGGCAAGCGTACTGACAAAACGCACCGTGTTGTAGTCGCGCACCAGGCGCCCGATCAGGGGCATGCGCAGCATGCGCATGTGCCAGGTGCGCAAGACCGCAGGTTGTCTTAACAGGCGCTGCACCACCACAAATCCGACTACCGCAATGATCGCCAAAAGCCAGCCGAAATTGCGCACAAACGAAGATATCCACAAAAGTGCGATTGTCAGAAACGGCAGTTTCTGGTGCGTATTGGCAAATACCGATACAACCTGGGGAACCACGTAGGTCAAAAGCAGGGTGATGATGCCAACGGCGACCAGGGAGACTATCGCCGGATAGGTGAAGGCGAGCACGATTTTCTGGCGTAAGGCGCTGCCCGCTTCCAGGTAGTCGGCCAGACGTTCGAGTACCACGCCAAGATTGCCGGTCTGTTCTCCGGCCGCAACGAGTCCCCGGTAGAGCTCAGGGAAATCATTGGGGTGCAGGGCCAGCGCGCCAGCCAGTGACTGGCCGGCCATTACCTCGGCGCGCACCGTTGCGATCAGCATGCGCACGTACTCGCGCTCGGACTGGTCGGTCAGGATCGTCAGTGCTTCGTCAAGCGGCAGGCCAGCGGCGAGCAGGCTTGAGAATTGCCGGGTGAAGACGGCTTGTTCGTTTCTGCTGAGCTTGCCGGTAAACAGGCCCGTGCGCCGCTGTCCCGAATTGCTGGCCGGCTCGACCGTGAGGGGTACGAGGCCCTGGCCGCGCAACTGGCCGCGCGCCGCCCGTGCGCTGTCGGCCTCCAGCACGCCGCGCTGGGCGGCCCCCAGTGCGTCGATTGCCTCAAAACGAAATGCCGACATCGATGCGGCCTATGAGCCGGTGACCCGCAGCACTTCTTCAAGCGAGGTAGTGCCCGACTCGAGCCAGCGCTGGGCATCCTGGCGCAAGCTACGCATGCCCTGGCCGGTCGCACGCTTTTGCAGCTCAGCCTCCGAGGACTGGGTATGGATGAGTGCTCGCATCGCCTCGTCGATGACCATCAGTTCGTAAACACCGCGGCGTCCCTGATACCCGGTGTGGCCGCAACGCTCGCAGCCGACCGGGTGCCACGAGTCTTCGCGCTCTACGCGGCAATGCGGGCACAGGCAGCGCACCAGACGCTGCGAGAGCACGCCCAAGAGGCTCGAGGCGAGCAAATAGGGCTCGACCCCCATATCGGTCAGGCGCGTCACCGTCGACGCGGCATCGTTGGTATGCACCGTAGCAAGAACCAGGTGGCCAGTGAGCGAAGCCTGCACGGCGATCTGCGCCGTCTCGAGGTCGCGGATTTCGCCAATCATGATGATGTCCGGATCCTGGCGCAGGATTGAGCGCAGTGCGCGCGCAAAGCTCATGCCGATGCGATCGTGGACCTGGGTCTGGCCGATGCCGGCGAGATCGTACTCGATCGGATCCTCGACCGTCATGATATTGGTGGCACTCGTGGCAAGCCGCACCAGCGCGGCATACAGGGTTGTGGTCTTGCCGGATCCGGTCGGTCCGGTAACGAGCACAATGCCATGCGGGTTGGCGATCAGCTCGTCAAACTTACCGAGGGTGTCTGCGGCCATGCCGAGCGCCGTCAGATTCAGGCGCTCGCCATCCTTGGCCAAAAGACGCAGCACCGCGCGTTCCCCGTGTCCGGTTGGCAGGGTGGAAACGCGCACGTCGATTGCCCGTCCTCCGACACGCAGGGTAATGCGACCGTCCTGGGGCAGGCGCTTTTCGGCGATGTCGAGCTTGGCCATGATCTTGATGCGCGAGATCAGCGCCGCGTGCAGCGCTTTGTTGGGACGCACGATGTCGCGCAGCGTGCCATCGATGCGCAGGCGCACCACCGAGGAATTCTCGAAGGGTTCAATATGGATGTCGGAAGCGCCCTCGCGCGTGGCCTGGGTCAACAGCGCATTGATCATGCGGATGATCGGTGCATCATCGACCGACTCGAGCAAATCCTCGATGGCCGGAATTTCCTGCATCAGGCGCGACAGATCGACCTCGCCCTCGATCTCGCCGACGACCTGGGCCGCCCGACCATCCTGGAGTGCATAGGCGCGATTGATTGCGTCATTGAGCTGCGCGGCATCGAGCACGCGCACATCCACCGCGCCGAAATTGCGCGCCACTTCGGCGACCGCCGTGGCGGGCGTGCTGGGGCTGATCCACACTTCGAGCGCGGCATCGCGCTCGTGGGCGATCAGGATCTGGGCGGTGCGCGCAAAGCCATAGGGCAGCATGCGCGCTGCCATCGGCGATGGGGCTTCCAGCTCGGCCATGGTCACTTGTCAGCCGGACTGGTGCGCGAGATCGGATCCAGCGAGCCACCCGGTGCCGGCGCGACAGGTGTGTCGACATCGCGCACCATCTTGTTGTCCGACTTGTATTCCTGCCCGAGCCGACGCATCAGGTCGTAGCGATTCTGCGAGATTGCGGCGCTCGATCCCGAATCGCGGATCACCACCGGACGCAGGAAGATCATCAGATTGGTTTTTTCGCGGTCCTTGCTCTCGGAGCGGAACAGCGCACCCAGAACGGGGATGTCGCCAAGGAAGGGCACCTTGCTGTTGCTATCGTCGTACTGGTCCTGGATCAGACCGCCGAGCACAATGATCTGGCCGTCATCGCACAGCACCACCGATTGCAGGGAACGCTTGTTGGTGGTCACCCCGCCCGGATTATTGGCCGTGTTTGCGACCACCGAGGAGGACTCCTGGTAGATCTGCAGCTTGACAGTGCCGCTCTCGGTAATCTGCGGCTTGACGCGCAGCGTGATCCCGACGTCCTCGCGGTCGTAGGTCTGGAAGGGCGTCACGGTAGCAGCACTACCGGTCTGTGCGTACGAGCCGGTGATAAACGGTACGTTCTGACCGATGACGATCTTCGCTTCCTCGTTGTCGAGCGTGATCAGATTGGGTGTCGAGAGCACGTTGACTCCCGAGACGCTGTCGAGCGCCTGAATCAGGCCGCCGACCCCGAGCAGATTGTCGAACTTGTGCAATATGCCGATGTTCAGACCATTGGGGAGCGTGCTGAGCACACTCGCGGCCCCCGAACTGCCGGCGTAGCCTGCCGCCGTCACGTTGACGATATTCGAGCCACCGCTGCCGTAGTTGGTGCCGGCGTAGATGGCGGTATTGTTGGCGTTGTTGGTTGTCACTCCCTGCCACTGGACACCCAGTGCCGACGACTTCGAGTCGGATACCTCGACGATCAGGGACTCGATATAGACCTGGGCGCGCCGGGCGTCGAGTTCTTCGATCACGTATTGCAGATTGCGGTAGACCGGATCGGGAGCGTTGATGATCAGCGAATTGGTCGCCGAATCGGCGGTAATAACGCCACCGCCGCCACCTCCCTGGTTTTCGGTATCACTGGAGCTGAAGTTCGGGCCATTGGACCCGAGCCCTGCCGACGACCCCGACGTGCCACCACCCGAACTGTTGTTGCCAGGCGAGCTGCCCGCGCTTGAGCCCCCCGGCAGGGGTGGCAGGCCGGCGGTGCCGGTCGAGGTGTTCGAGCCCAGGCTCGCCGCCGCCGTGCCGCTCGCGGTGCCACCCGAACCTGACCCGAGTCCAAGCATGCCGCGCAGGGTTTGTGCGAGCTTGGTCGCGTCCGCATTGCGCAATCTCACGACGTGGATATTGCCGGTCTTGCGCGAGGGATCGTCGAGCTTGGCGATCAGCGACTTGGCAAGCTTCATGCGCGTCGAGTTGGAGGTGCGCAGGATGACCGAATTGGTGCGCGCATCGGCACTCACCTGTATTTTTAGCGACGCATCCCCTGCGCCGCCGGCGGGATCGAGCATCTTTTGCAGCATGCTCGCGATGTCGGTCGCACTGGCATTCTGGATCGTGACGATGTCGATCGTCGAGCTCTGGTCATTGTCAATGCTGGCGATGATCTGGGCGATGCGCCGCACGTTATCGGCGTAGTCGGTGACGACGAGGGTATTGTTGGCAGGATAGGCCGCGATGGTGTTGTTCGGGCTGATCAAGGGTCGCAAAACCGGCAGCACATTATTGGCGGACTCATACTGCAGCTTGAAGACCTGGGTGATGACCTGATCACCGTGTATCTGGGCGGTATTGCCAACGACGGTCGGAACCCCCTGCAGCTTGGCGTCGGCTTCCGGTACCACCTTGTAGACGCCGTGGTCGTCAACGAGCGTGAAGCCCTGCATGCGCAATACCGACTCGAGGGTCTTGAAGGCCACTTCGCGATCGACGGGTTGCTCGGAAATCAGATTGACCTGACCCTTGACACGCGGATCCACGATGATCGTCCTGCCGGTAGCAGCACCGATGGTCTTGGCCACCTGATCGATGTCGGCATTGACGAAATTGAGAGTCACCTGTGCCTGGGCCTGGGCCTGGGCCAGCACGCAGACAGTCAGGGCGAGCAGGCCCGCCGCGCTACGCAAGGATAGGGAAAACGACGGGATTCGGATCATCGGCAGTGGCGGTTTTCGGTCAGCAGCACGCGATTGTCGCGCTTAGTCCGGTTTGGTGGCAAACGGCCACAGACATTACCAGCTTTTAGAGTCGCCGTAATGCAGCGGAAGGGTGCCAGGGCGCAAGACTTGCGTGCTGCGCTGGCCGCTGCCAGCCGCCGGCGCTACTATGCGCACCATGATCACGCGAACAATCCTGCGACGCGCAGCGCAATCGGTCCTCGGACTGGCATGCATCAGCGGTGCGCTAGGCGCACACGCGGACTGTTTTGATGCCGCGGCCCGTTATCAGCAGGTTAACCCGTGGATTCTGCGGGCGATCGCCTGGACTGAATCGCATAATCAACCTCTCGCGCTGCATCGCAACGCGGACGGCTCGATCGATTACGGGATCATGCAGATCAATTCGCAGCATCTGGCGGTGCTTGCCCAATACGGTGTGACTACCAAGACGCTGCTTGACGGCTGTCCCAACGTCTACGTCGCCGCGTGGTATCTACGCCACGAAATGGACAAGTACGGCAATACCTGGGCGGCGGTTGGCTCATACCACTCGGAAACACCTACCCTGCGCGATCAGTACGCGCATCAGATCATGGCGGTGCTGCATTCTTGGAAACAGATGTAGATAACGCGGCGGGGTCAGTCAGAACGGATCCCGGCCCGGGATTCCCCTGGTTGAACTAGCGCAGATAGCCACTGGCGCTTGCCGGACGCGCCAGAAACACTTCGCTGCGGGCGCCGCCGCGCTCAAACACCACCGAGTTACCGCGCACTTCCGCAACACGGGTGTCATGGTCAAGGAATTGTCCGACAGCCAGTGTGCGCGCCGGATTGTCGCCAACGACGATGATCGCTGCCGCGCCCTTACCGGGCCCGAGAGACAATATGCCCGCCACATGCACTTCTTCGGTGGCCGGCGCCGCCGGCTCGCTATTCATCAGGCGCGCAGTATCGAGTCCCGAATGCGGCGGTTCGGGCAACTCGGTCGCGATAGCCGCCGGATGGGTGCTCGAGAGCGTGATAAGCCAGTAGGCGCACACGGCGCACAGCAAGGCGAAGCACGCGAAAGCGGCAAGTCGGACGGCCAGAGTTTTCATGGCCAGCATTGTACGGGTTCGCGGCGCGCTGTGGCTTGGCTTAGAATCGGCGCCATTGCCTCATGGAGATATCCCGTGTCGTCGAATCTGTTACCGCCAATGCACCCCGCGCGCCGTGCGCGCGGATTCACCCTTATCGAAGTGCTGGTCGTGATCGCCATTCTGGCGATTCTTGCGGCCATGATCGTGCCGCGCATCATCAACCGCCCGGAAGACGCGCGCCAGGTCGCCGCCAAGCAGGACATCGCGACCATCATGGGCGCACTCAAGCTCTATCACCTCGACAACGGCCGCTATCCGACCAGTGAGCAGGGCTTGGCGGCACTGGCCACCAAGCCGACCATTGAACCGGTACCCTCCAACTGGAAGCCGGGTGGCTATATAGATCGTCTGCCGCCCGACCCCTGGCACAACGCCTATCAGTACCTCAATCCCGGAATCCACGGCGAGATCGATGTGTTCTCGTTGGGTGCTGACGGCAAACCGGGCGGCGAAGGATACGACGCCGATATTGGTTCCTGGGAGTAGGGGTAAAGCGTGCGTGCCGCGCGTGGCTTCACGCTGCTTGAGATGCTGGTGGTGCTGGCGATCATAGCAATCCTGTCCTCGCTGGCTGCCGTCGCGATTGGCACCGGGCAGCACCACGACCTGCACGATGAAGCGACGCGCCTCGCGCTCGCCTTCGAGGCGGCCAATGACGAGGCGCAGTTGCGCACCCGCGTAATTGCCTGGCAGACCGACGAGCGCGGCTACCACTTCGCGCTGCACGACAGCCAGGGCTGGCACGTGATGAATGATGGCGTGCTGGCGCCGCACCTCTGGCAGGACGTCGAGCATGTCGAGTTTGCGCTGCGCAACGTGGCCCAGCAGCCCGAGTACCTCTTGTTTGGTGGCGACGCCATCGACTGGCCAGTGGAAGTCAGCCTATCCGGTGCCGGCCAGACTGCCCTGGTCGTGAGCGTTGGCAACGGGCGCTACGATGCCCGCTAACGGCTCCGGGAAGGGCGGCATAGCGACGCCTGCGGCCGGATTTACGCTCATCGAAGTGCTGGTTGCGCTGGCCATCATTGCCATCGCGCTCATCGCAGCCCTAAAAGCCAGCGCTGCCCTGATCGATACCAACAGCGGCCTGCACCGGCGGCTTCTGGCGACCTGGAGTGCCGATAACGACCTGGCCAATCTGCATCTCACGCGCGCCTGGCCTGATCTCGGGACCCGCAATTTCGAGTGTGACCAGGGCGATGTCGCGCTCGCCTGCGAGGAGGAAGTGACTGCGACCGCCAACCCGGGCTTTCGACGGGTCGTTGTCCGGGTTCATGACGCGCAGCAACTGGATGCGACTCTGGCCGAACTGGTTGGACTGCTCAACAATGAAACCGCGCGCCCTCTCTAAGCTGTCGCGCCGCGCCGGATTCACGCTCCTCGAGCTTTTGGTCGTGATGGCGATCCTGGCAGTGGTTGGCCTACTCGCCTGGCGCGGTCTTGACCAGATCATTCGCGCCCGCACCGGGATTCTTGCCGCGCTCGACCAGGAGGGCAGCAATGCCGCGCTTTTCGAGGAATTGCGACGTGACACGAACGCGCTTGCGAGCGACGACGAGATCGGCGAGCCGGCCCTGTCGATTGCCAGCGCCGAGCTGCGCCTGGTGCGCCACCTCGATGTTCCCGGGGTCGCAACGCGGCTGCAAGTCGTCGATTATCGCCTCGTAGCGGGCCGCATCCTGCGCTACGCGTCAGCGCCGCTCACGCGCGTGGGCGATGTACGCTCGACGCTAACCCGGGTCGGTGGCGATGGCGACTTCAGCGTGACTGCACTGGGTGGCACGATGAGCGACATGTCGGTCCACGTGTGGATCGAAGGCCTTGGCTGGAGCGACCAGATGCAGGATATCCTGCAGGCCTTTCAGCGCGCCCACGCGCAGCAGGGCCTGACCGGGCCACCCGCGCGCACGGTGACGGGGCTGCAGATGAGCGCGCAGCCCAACAACGCCCCAGCGCCGTTTACACGCATTCTGGAGATCGGGCGATGAGAAGGCGCGAGCACGGTGCGGCACTGATCATGGCGCTCCTGATTGTCAGCATGGCGGCGCTGCTGCTGGCCGGTCTCGCTTATCGCGAACAGGTGCAGATTCGCCGCATCGAGGCCGAGCGCCTGAAGGCGCAGGCCAATTCGGTTGAGCGCGGTGCGATCGATTACGCGCGCCTGATCCTGCGATCGTCGGCCGATTCATCCCCCAGCGTCGACTATCTCGGACAGGTGTGGTCGCTGCCGCTTGAGCGCACGCGCCTGTCGGACTTTCTGTCGCAGATCGGCGAAGCACGTGCCGAGCAGGGAGAGGCGACCTATCTGACCGGCTTCATTGAGGACGCGCAAGGGCGTTTTAATCTGCGCAATCTGGTGCACGGCGCGGGCAGCGGCCTCGTGATAGATCCGCTGTCCCTGGCGGCCTACGGACGCCTTCTGGCCGAGCTCGGGCTGCCCGTAACGCTCGCAGCGCAGACCGCGCAGTTCATCCAGAGCAGCGCGGGGGTCTCCTTGCTTGCCAATTCCGGCCAGGCCCTCGCGGTCGGCAGCAGCGCTGGCAGCGAAGAACAGGCGAGCAGCCCCCTGGCGGGACCTGTCCCGCCGCGCTCGGTCAATGACCTTGCCGATATTCCAGGCGTCAATCCGGGGATGATTGCGCGCCTGGCGCCCTTTGTGACGATCTTGCCGGTCAATACGCCGGTGAATATCAATACCACCAGCGCCGAGGTACTTGCCGCCGTAGTCCCGGGTTTGCCACTCTCAAGCGCACAATACGTTGTGGCGGCGCGCAATCAGGCTTATTTGCGCAATACCGCAGATCTGCAAAATCTCATTCATACCGCTGGCGTCACACTGCCGGATGCGAATACCATCGCGGTGCGCAGCAACTTCTTCATAGTCCACGCCCAGGTCCAACATGAGCGCGCCGAAATCAGCCGTGACATTCTCATCTACCGCACGCCGCTTAGCCCCGCCTCGACGCGGATTATCAGCTCGCAAGAACGCTTCTGATTCGCGGGGGCGTGCGTGACCACCCTCGTCGTTCTGGTTCCACCGCGTCCGAACACCGGCAGCCCGGCCGATTGGCGTTTGCCATCGCTGCCTTTCGTACTCTTTGACGCGCGCGACCGCCGTCTGCACAGTGCAGTTGCGGGCGTTGCCGACCTGCCGGCGGCTGAAACCCTGGTCCTGGTGCTCGCTCCAGCCGATGTCGCCCTGTTGCGGGTGCGTGTCCCGGCGATCAGCCGGGCGCGCCTGCGCCTGGCGCTGCCCAATCTGGTCGAAGAACAGCTGGTGCAGGACGCCAACCGCTGCCATTTCGCCATCGATGGCGAGCAGCAGGCCGACGGGACCCAGTTCCTTGCGGTAGTCGATCGCGCCTGGTTCCGTTTCGTGCTCGACAGCTTCGCGGCTCGGCCGACCCGGCGGGTTCGCGCGGTGGCGCTGTCCTTGTTGATTGATGAACCCGCTGCGGGTGAAGTGGCGGCCCTTTTGATCGATGATCCATTGGCACTTGGCGGTCAGGATCGGGAGGCGCCGCAGCTGATATTGCGCGATGCCGAACAGTGCAGCGCGATGCGCGTCACAGGCGGCGCAGTCGATACTCTCATCGAGCACTACGCGCGCGCGCGGACCGTGCGCCGCGCACGGCTGGTCGTCACCGCCACGGACAAGACAAGCAGCAGCGCCGACTGGCCGACGCTCACCTGGGATGGTGTGGCTGCCACCGCACTCGGCGCTGCATTCGATTT
This sequence comes from Mycobacteriaceae bacterium, assembly GCA_903970145.1. GTDB lineage: Bacteria > Pseudomonadota > Gammaproteobacteria > Burkholderiales > Burkholderiaceae_D > CAJCHO01. Next base: position 17,562 of record CAJCHO010000010.1, read on the forward strand.
GTGCCAGTTCGAATTTGCTGCGCGCCGCTGGCAGGGGGTCCGCGAAAATCTGCGTCGCTGGCGTGCCCCGCTCGCCCTGCTCGCCGCCTGCCTCGTCGTGTCGATCATCGGACTTAACCTACAGTGGCTGCTCCTGGCGCGCGAGAATGCCGCCCTGCGTGCCAAATCCGAAGACCTTCTACGTGAGGCATTTCCAAAGACGACCGTTGTCGAGGATGCGCCGCTGCAATTGACGCGCGGTCTGCAGGCTTTGCGCGCTGGCTCGGGCGAACTCGCCGAGAACGATTTTCTGGCGCTTGGTACCCGCCTTGCCGACGCGCTCGGCAAGGTGCCGCCGTCGAGCATCACCGCGCTTGACTACAGCGCCAGTGCACTGACGGTCACGCTGGCGTCGGGATACAGCGCACCCGCGGGAACGCTCGATAGCCTGCGCCAGGCCGGCCTGTCGGTTGAGGAGACTCCCGGCAAATGGGTCATCAGGAGCACAACGCGATGAAAGCCCTCGACGAATTCTGGGAAGCGCGCAGCAATCAGGAGAAGAACCTGATCACGATCGCGTTCGTGGTGATGCTTGTCGCTTTCGTTTTCGCGGTCGCAGTCGAGCCGGCGTGGCTGGCTCGCAGCCGACTGCGCGCCGCCTTGCCGCAATTGCAGCAGCAGATTGTGCACATGCAGCAGCAGAGTCAGCAGGCGCAACGCCTGACGGCGCAGGGGCAGGGCACGACGCTTTCTGGTGAGCCCCTGCGTAAGGCGCTGACCGACGCTGCGCGCCAGCGTGGCCTTTCCACGCTCGCCATGCGCTTTGAAGGCGGGGCGATTCAGAGTCAGGGCAATGGGATCAATTTTGCTGACTGGGTGGCGTGGCTCGAAGACGCCCGTCGCCAGTACCGGGTGCGCGTTCTCGAGGCCCACGTGATCGCTCAGAAGGACGGCCTTGTCGACGTGCGCGCGGCGCTTGCTGTGCCCTGATGCGTAGTTTCGGGCGCTCACTGCTGAGCTTATTGCCGTGGGCGTCAATCGCGGCGCTTACCTGTGCGGCGGTGTTGTTCTGGCTCTTGCCGGCCAGCTGGTTCGCAGCGGACGTCGAGACGCGCAGTCATGGCCTTGTGCATCTGGACGAGATTGATGGTTCGGTCTGGAGTGGCTCGGCTCTCGTGATTCTGGGTCAGGACAACACCAACCCGTTGCCCGGGCGCTGGCGCTGGGAAGTGCAACCCCTGGCAATATTTTCGGGTCGCGGGATCGCACACCTGGTCAATGAGTCGATCGCACCGGGCGGAATTGACCTCATTGCGACGAGCGACGGCCTGGACCTTGCAGCTGCGCACGCGCAGCTCCCCGCGGCGAGCCTTGCCGACCTGGGAGGTCCGTTAAAGAGTCTTGGGCTAGGCGGTCAGTTGCGCTTCGAGTGGGGCGCATGGCACGTGACGGGGACGCGCGCTGCCGGACACCTCGTGGTGCATTTGATCGACGCCAGTTCGCGCCTGACCTCTGTTACCCCACTGGGAACTTACGAACTGCAAATCGACTCCCAGGGAGACAGCTCCACGCTCGTCTTGCGCACCGAGTCGGGCCCGCTCTTTCTGAGCGGCACCGGAAGCCTCGCTATGGGATCTTTATCGTTTCACGGTCAGGCCCACGCGGCCCCCGAGGTGCGCGAGCAACTCGCAGACATGCTGAGCCTGCTTGGCAGGCGTGATGGCGATAACGTGACTCTCTCTTATGGCTCTCAGTAATGTTGTGTTACAAATTATGAGCTATCGCTACGTTTACCTGGGACCGTCAATGCCCCGTTGGAGGTAGAGTTGCAGGCGGATTAAGCAGTTACAGTTTTGTGAACGCCACAATTGATGGGAACGCCATGCAGGTGCGAACAGTCTTGAGATTCATGGCCCTGGCAGCCAGCCTCGCCGCAGGGCAGCAGGCCGTCGCCGCGCTTGGGGCAGCGCCGATCGCCGCCGAAGAGTTGGATGCGCGCACTGCCGCCAGCCTGCACGTTACGACAATGCCTGCCTACGTGGTTCGCGAACTGAAGAATGAGGGCGGTACCACGATTCACGAATTTGTTGACCGCAGCGGCAAAGTCTTTGCCGTGACTTGGACCGGGCGCTTCAAGCCGGACTTGAACTATCTCTTAGGCAGTTTTGCGCCGCGCTTTACCACGCAGAATGCCCAGGCGCGCAGCTATCACCGCTCGCTTGTCTTGCGTGACCCGGATCTGGTCGTCGAGTCCGCCGGGCACCCGCGCGCATTTAGCGGGCGCGCCTATCTGCCGCAACAGGTCCCTGCCGGCCTTGCGATTGACGAGATCAAATAGGAGCTCTTGATGCAATTTCGCATATTGGCGGGCATCTGTTTCATTGCGCTCCTGACGGCCTGTGGTGGCGGAGGCGGCGGCAGCGGCGGTGGTGCTCTCGACG